>NZ_WUJP01000441.1 GCF_009806515.1 Geminicoccus flavidas
GGAAGGCCGGCCGGGTGCCGCACGCGCGACCAGCCCGCGCGGTACCGCCGCTCGGAGCAGCGAGCCGCGCCCGGCGGTCCAGGCCAGTGCCCGGCGCGGCCTGTTCGGCATCAGCGGCTCGGTGGTCACCCAGTTCACCCGCGAGCTCGCCACTCTGGTGTCGGCCGGGCAGACCCTGGCTTGGTCGCTGGAAACGCTCGGGCAGGACGAGACGCTCGGCAAGATGGGCACGGTGATCCAGCAGCTCCTGGGCGAGGTGAAGGGCGGCAAGAGCTTCACCGACGCGCTGGCCCAGCATCCCAGGCTGTTCCCGCGCTCCTATCTTGGCATGGTGCGGGCCGGCGAGGCGACCGGTGCGCTGGATTCGGCGCTGCTGGAGCTGGCGGCCCTGCGCGAGCGCGAGGAACGGATGCGCGCCAAGCTGATCGGGGCCATGACCTACCCGATCCTGCTGGCCGTGGTGGCCATCGGCTCGCTGCTGGTGCTGCTGACCGTGGTGGTGCCGCAGTTCGAGCCGCTGTTCGCGGATGCCGGCGCCAGCCTGCCGGGCTCCACCCAGGTGACGCTGGCCGTCGCCGAATTCGTCGAGACCAACGGCGTCGTCACGGGAGTGGCGCTGGCGGTGCTGGTCTTCCTCCTGGTGGCGGTCGCCCGGCAGGAGACCGGCGGCAGGTTCCTCCACCGCCTGCTCCTGCGCCTGCCGCTGATCGGCCCGATGGCCCGAGCGCGCGCCACGGCGCAGACCGCCAGGATGCTGGGCTCGCTCCTGTCCGGCGGCGTGGAGCTGCCCCAGGCCCTGCAACTCACCCGCGACACGGTGAACAACCGTGCGGTCGCGGCCAGCCTGGACCGAGCGCTGTCCGGGGTGCGCCAGGGCCGCCCGCTCTGGCTCTGCCTGAACGATGCCGGCCTGCTGGCACCCCAGGCGATCCGCCTGTGTAGGATCGGCGAGGAGACCGGCCGGCTCGGCGCCACGCTGCAGCAGGCGGCCGGCTGGTTCGAGACCCGGCTGGAGGAGCGGATCCAGCGGATCCTGTCGATCCTGGAGCCGGTGATCGTGGTGGGCCTGGGCGTGGCCGTGGCGGGCGTGGTGCTCTCGATCCTGGCCGCCGTGGTCGCGGTGAACGATCTGGCCGGCGTGCGCTGATCAGGCCTGCCAGAAGCGGCGGCTGAACAGGATGAACACGGTGGTGAACTCCAGCCGCCCGACCAGCATGCCGAAGGAGAGCATCCACAGGGCCAGGTCGGACAGGCTCGCGAAGCTGCCGACCGGCCCGATCCGGTCGCCTATTCCAGGGCCGACATTGCTGACGGCGGTGACCGCACCCGAGATCGCGGTCTCGAACTCAAGCCCGGTCGCGGCCAGGCCCATCGCCAAGCAGATCACGGTGGCGCCGTAGAGGGCGAACAGGACCAGCACCGCCCGCACGACGTCGTCGCCGATTGGCCGGTCGCCATAGCGGCGGACATAGACCGTGTGCGGCATCACCGTCTCGTTGCGGTGACGGCGCAGCAGCATGGCCATGACCTGGTAGCGGAAGATCTTCAGGCCGCCAGTGGTCGATCCGGTACAGCCGCCGATCGTGGACAGGAACAAGAACACCACCACCGGGAGCGGTCCCCACTGCAAATAGTCGTCGGAGGCGAAGCCCGTGGTGGAGACGATGGAGACGACGTTGAAGGCGGCGTGGGTGATCGCCCAGAACAGGGGTGCGCCGGCCATCACCACCAGCCAGGCGGTGACCAGGACCACCGCGCAGCCGAGAAAGACCAGGAAGGTCCGGATCTGCGGGTCCTTCAGCAGGACGCCCGGTCCCCGGTTGAGAGACAGCACGATCAGCGCCAGGGGCAGGCTGCCAAAGATCATGAACAGCGTCGCCGCCCAGAGGATCGGCGCATCGTAGGAGGCGAAGCTGTCGGAATAGTTGCCGAAACCGCCGGTCGCGACGGTCGTCATGCCGTGGACGACCGCATCGAACGTGGTCATGCCGAGCGCTGCATAGACGAACACGCAGAGCATGATCAGGCCAGTATACACCGCGATGGTGGCGCCGGCGATCTGGTCGATGCGCGGGAACAGCTTCTCGCTGCGGTCGGAGGATTCGGCGCGGAACAACTGCATGCCGCCCACCGACAGGAAGGGCAGCATCACCAGCGCCACGACGATGATCCCGGCACCGCCCAGCGCATTGAGCAGCCCGCGCCACAACAGGATGCCGGGCGGCGCGATCGACAGGTCCGCGATCGCCGAGCTGCCTGTGGCGGTGAGGCCCGACATCGACTCGAAGTACGCCCCGGCGAAGCTCAGCTCTATGCTGCTGAACCGGAACGGCAGGGCGGCGAAGCCGGAGAGCACGAACCAAGCGAGTGCGGTCAGGAGGAAGCCCTGGCGGCGGTCGACCTTCAGGTCCTCGACATGGAAGGCCAGCATCAGTGCCACGCCGAAGAAGCCGGTGACGCAGGCGGAGAGCAGGAAGCTGTCGGCATCGTCGCTGGCATAGGCCAGATCCGCCAGCATCGGCACGAGCATGAACATCGATAGGATGCACAGCAGCGCGCCCAGGGCGTAGAACACCGGCCGTACGTCGATCATCGGTAGGAACCGCCGAACCGGGCGCTGGCCATGGCGACTCCCTACCGCCTCAGGCTGCAGCGTCGTCGATGTGGAAGCAGATCCGCTCGTCGCCCTGGTAGCGGTCGAGCTTCAGGGTGCCCGCAAGCTGCATCGGCCGGTCGGCGCTGCGCAGCAGGTCGCCCAATGGCCGCTCCAGTGCCCGGAACGCGATGCCCGCCACCCGGCCGCCGTCCCGGCCCTCGATCCGCACGGCGAGATGGCCGGTACCGACCGGGCGGGCGCTGGCGATACGCGCGTCGACCAGATGGAGACGGGGCTCCTCGTTGCCCTGGCCGAACGGCTGCAACTGCTGGAACGCGATCGCCAGCTCGCGCCGGCAGGCACCGATCGCGACCGACGCATCCAGTTCGACCGGCCGTCGCTCGCCGGCCGCCCCTGTCCGAGCGGGCATCCGGTCCAGGAGGTGGCGGCGGAACTCCTCCAGCCGGGCGGCCTCGACCGTGACCCCGGCCGCCATCGGGTGGCCGCCGCCCTTCTGCAGGATGCCGGCTTGGCGGGCGGCGATCACCGCCTGGCCGAGATCCACGCCCGGCACGGAGCGGGCCGAGCCCTTGCCGATGCCATCGGCATCGAAGCCAATCACGAAGACCGGGCGATCATAGCGTTCGACCAGCCGGCTGGCGACGATCCCGATCACACCCGGATGCCAGCCTTCGCCCGAGGCCACCAGCACCGGCGCGTCCTCGTCGAGCTGGGCCCGGATCGAGCGGTCCGCCAGATCCAGGATCTCCCGCTCGATCTGGCGGCGCTTGGCATTGAGCTGGTCGAGCCGGGCGGCGATCGCCCCGGCCTCGCCGGCATCGGTCTCGGTGAGCAGCCGCACGCCGAGGTCGGCCCGGTCGATCCGGCCGCCCGCATTGATGCGCGGCCCCAAGAGGAAGCCCAGATGCCAGGCCTCCAGCAGCTCCGGCGCCTTCGCCTCGCGCGACAGCTGGATCAGGCCGGTGTTCTCGCCCTTGGCCATGACCCGCAGGCCCTGGCGCACGAAAGCGCGGTTCAGGCCGCGCAGCGGCACCACGTCACAGACCGTGCCGAGTGCCACCAGGTCGAGCAGGCCCATCAGGTCGGGTTCCGCCAGGCCATGGCGCCGCAGCTCCCGATTGGCCGCCACCAGCAGGAGGAAGGTCACCCCCACCGCCGCCAGATCGGCACAGGGGCTATCCTGATCCTGCCGGTTCGGGTTCACCACCGCATAGGCGCGTGGCAGCTCCGCCTCGGCCGCATGGTGGTCGACCACGATCACCTCCTGGCCGTGCAGGGCGGCATGGGCCAGGGGCTCGAACGCGGTGGTGCCACTGTCCAGGGACGCGACCAGCCGGCAGCCGGCCAGCCGCAGCCGGTCGAGCGCCGCCGGGTTGGGCCCGTAGCCGTCCAGGAGCCGGTCGGGGATCTCGATCTCCACTGGGACACCTAGCCCGCGCAGCCAGCGGCTGAGCAATGCTGCCGAGGTGGCGCCGTCGACGTCATAGTCGCCGATGATTCCGACCGGCTCCTTGTCCCGCACCGCCTGCACCAGCCGGGCGGCGGCCTTGTCCATGTCGGCCAGATGCGAGGGATCGACCAGGAAGTCGCGCAGGCGCGGCTCCAGGAAGCGGTCGATCTCGTCCAGGCCGATGCCGCGCCCGGCCAGCACCCGCGCCACCACGTCCGGCAGCCCCTTGCGCTGGACCAATGCTGCGACGAGGTCGGGATCGGCCGGCCGCTCCCGCCAGGGCCGGCCCGACACCGGGCTCAACTGATCCAGCAATGGAGGTCAGCGGCCGAAATGCGGAACCACGCCACGCTTCAGGCCGAGATTGTGCTCGGCATGCACGGTGCGCACGGTGCCGGTCTTCGAACGCATCACGATCGAATGGGTGGTGATCCGCGCGCCGATCCGGCGGATGCCCTGCAGCATGGTGCCATCGGTCACGCCGGTGGCGCAGAAGGTCACGTCGCCCTGGGCCAAGTCTTCCAGGTGATACACCCGGTCGAAGTCCTC
>NZ_WUJP01000442.1 GCF_009806515.1 Geminicoccus flavidas
GACTCCGAACCGGCGTGCCCGCGCCTTCTCGTCCTCGTTGCGGAACAGAAGCTTGCCCTGGAACTGGCCGCCGATGCAGCGCAGCGCCGCCGAGGCCAGCACGCCTTCGGGCGCACCGCCACTGCCCATGTAGATGTCCACACCGGTATCGGCGCGCGAGGTCGCGATCACGCCGGCCACGTCGCCGTCGCCGATCAGCCGGATCCGGGCGCCCGCCTTGCGCACGTCGGCGATGAGCTCGGCATGGCGCGGCCGGTCCAGGATCATCACCACGAGGTCGTTGACCTGCACGCCCTTGGCCTCGGCCAGGCGGTGGAGGTTCTCCTTGGGCGCATCGCCCAGCCTGATCACGTCCTTGGGCAGGCCCCCGCCCACGGCGAGCTTTTCCATGTAGACGTCGGGCGCATTGAGAAAGCCGCCCTTGGCCGCCATGGCGAGGCAGGCCAGCGCATTGGAGCCGCCCTTGGCACAGATCGTGGTGCCTTCCAGCGGATCGAGCGCGATGTCGACCTCGGGTCCCTGCCCGGTGCCGACCTTCTCGCCGATATAGAGCATCGGCGCCTCGTCGCGCTCGCCCTCGCCGATCACCACCGTGCCCTCGATGTCGAGCACGTTCAGGGCGGAGCGCATGGCGTCGACCGCGGCCTGGTCGGCCGCCTTCTCGTCGCCCAGACCCATCAGCCGGGAAGCCGCCAGCGCCGCGGCCTCGGTGACGCGCACGGCGTCCATGGCGAGGTTGCGGTCTTCACTTTGATAGTCGCTCATCATCGGCCTCTTCGGGCATGTGCCCAGGGTTCTTGCGAAAACGGGGGTCAGGCGCGCTCGACCCGGATCATGGTCGGCGCCTCCAGCACTACGGACAGGCCGGCGATCACGGCCAGGGCACGCGTCATCGCACCCTCGGCCGCCTCGTGGGTGGTGATCACCAGGGTCACCGGCTGTTCGGGGTCGCGGCCGCGCTGGATCAGGCTCTCGATCGAGACCTGGTGGTCGCGCAGCACGGCCGCGATGTCGGCCAGCACGCCTGGGCGGTCGACCACCTCCAGGCGCAGATAATAGCTGCCGACCAGATCCTCGGCCGGGGCCAGATTGCGCTCGACGAGGTCGGCGGCCGGCACGCCGAAGGTCGGTAGGCGCAGGCCGCGGGCGATGTCGACGATGTCGGCCACCACGGCCGACGCGGTGGGCCCGGCACCGGCTCCCCTGCCCTCGAACATGGTGGTGCCGACCCGGTCGCCCTCCACCGCGATCCCGTTGAACACCCCCTCCACCGCCGCGATCGGCGCGTCCAGCGGCACCATGGCCGGATGCATGCGCAGGACCAGCCCGGCCTCGGTCAGCCGGGCAGTGCCGAGCAGCTTGATGCGCAGGCCGAGCTGGCCGGCAAAGTCGATGTCGACCGGCTTGATCGCTCGGATGCCCTCGGGCTGCATCGCGTCGAAGCGCGGCACGCAGCTATAGGCGAGGCTGGCCAGGAGCGAGAGCTTGTGCGCGGCGTCGATCCCGTCCACGTCGAAGGACGGGTCGGCCTCGGCATAGCCCTTGGCCTGGGCCTCGGCGAGCACGGCCGCGAAGTCGCGCCCGGTCTCGCGCATCGTGGTCAGGATGTAGTTGGAGGTGCCGTTCAGGATGCCGGTGATCCGGCGGATCCGGTTGGCGGCGAGACCTTCCCGCAGCGCCTTCACGATCGGGATGCCGCCTGCCACAGCCGGCTCGAAGGCCAGCACCGCGCCATGCTCCTCCGCCAGCCTCGCCAGCATGCCACCGTGGTGGGCGAGCAGCGCCTTGTTGGCGGTGACCACGTGCTTGCCGGCACGCAGCGCCTGGCGGACCAGGTCGAGCGCGATGCCCTCCGAACCGCCGATCAGTTCGCAGACCAGGTCGACCTCGGGATCGGCGGCCAGCGCCCGGGCGTCCTCGTACCAGCGATAGCGGTTCGCCGGAAAGCCGCGGTCCTTGTCGCGGTCGCGCGCGGACACGGCCGTGATCTGCAGCCGCCGGCCGGTGCGCAGGGCCAGGACCTGCGCATTCTCCTCGATCAGCTGGACGGTGGCGGCGCCGACCGTGCCGAGCCCGGCGACCCCGATGCGAAGCGGGCTCATGCCGCCTCCAGCACCGAAGAGCCCGGCTTGGACGAAAGGCCGTGGCGCCCGAAGAACGCCTTGATGTTGCGGGCGGCCTGGCGCAGGCGCTGCTTGTTCTCGACCAATGCCAGCCGGACATGGCCGTCGCCATACTCGCCAAAGCCGATCCCGGGGGCGACCGCGACCTCGGCCTCCTCGATCAGCAGCTTGGCGAAGCCCAGCGAGCCGAGTTCGCGGAACGGCTCCGGGATCGGTGCCCAGGCGAACATGGTGGCAGGCGGCGGCGGCACGTTCCAGCCGGCCTTGGCCAGCCCGTCGATCAGCACGTCGCGCCGTTCCTTGTAGAGCAGGCGGATCTTCTCGACGCAGTCCTGCGGCCCGTCCAGCGCGGCGGTGGCCGCCACCTGAATCGGCGTGAAAGCGCCATAGTCCAGATAGGACTTGATCCGGGTGAGTGCCGCGATCAGGCGCTGGTTGCCCGCGGCAAAGCCGATCCGCCAACCCGGCATCGAATAGGTCTTGGACAGGGACGAGAACTCGACCGCGACGTCGAAAGCCCCCTCCACCTCCAGGATCGAGGGCGGCGGGCTGTCGAACCAGATCTCCGAGTAGGCGATGTCGGACAGGATGAACATGTCCTTCGCCTTGGCGAACCGCACCGCCTCCTCGTAGAATTTTCGGTCGACCACCTTGGCGGTCGGATTGGAAGGGAAGTTCAGCACCATCATGGTCGGTGCCGGCACTGAATGCTCGGCCGCATGGGCCAGCTCGCGCAGCAGGTCCGGCCCGTCCGTCATCGGCACGTGCCGGATGCCGGCACCCGCGATGATGAAGCCATAGGGGTGGATGGGATAGGACGGGTTCGGCACCAGGATCGTGTCGCCCGGGGCGGTGATCGCCTGGGCCAGATTGGCGAGGCCCTCCTTGGAGCCCAGCGTCACGCAGACCTCGCGCTCGGGATCGAGCTTCACCCCGAACCGGCGCCCGTAATAGTTGACCAGGGAGCGACGCAGTCCCGGGATGCCGCGCGAGGTGGAATAGCGATGGGTCCGGCCGTCGCGCACCGTTTCCACCAGCTTCTCAACGATGTGCTTAGGCGTGGGCGTGTCGGGGTTGCCCATGCCCAGGTCGATCACGTCCCGGCCTGCCGCCCGCGCCTCTGCCTTCAGCCGGTTCACCTCGGCGAACACGTAGGGGGGCAGGCGGCGGATGCGGTGAAAGGCTTGCTGCATCGAACAATGTCCCGGCAGTCCCGCAGCATTGCGGACGGATCGGCGTGGTGGGCGCCATCTAGCACGATCGGCACCGCTCGCACATGCACCCGATCGCATCGGCCGCGGGGGGTCAGCCCCTGGGCGCAGCGATGTCCACTATCCTGACATCGACCGCCTCGCCCTGGCCGGCCGTGTCCTGCGTCAGCTCGATCCGGTCGGCCGGCACGCCCTGGCGGCGGAGCAGATCGGCCATGGCCTCGGCGCGCTGGCCGGCCAGTGCGCCGTCTGCCGAGCGGCCGGTGACCGCGATGCTGCGGCCGGTGAGCGCGCCGGTAGCGACGAGCTCGGCGAACATCGGCTCCATCGCCGCCCTGCCCGGCGCGAGCTCGCGGCCCTTGAGCGGGAACAGCCAGCGCCGGCCCGCTTCCAGCGGCGCCGCCGCCCCGGCGGGCGCATCCTCGGTGCCGGTGACGGCGGCCACGTCGCCGCCGAAGAACCCGGCCATGCCCGCTGTCAGGCTGCCATCGGCACCGCCCCCATCCACCGGGCCCGTCGTCGGCAGGCGGTTGGCGGGTATGCTGCGGGTGGACGGCACCAGGGACGGCTCGATCTGGTCGGCTTCCGGCCCCACCGCCATGACGTCGTCCAGGAAGCTCGACAGGTCGCCACTCGTGTCGCGGCGCTCGATCAGCCGCACCTTGGCCGGTGCCCGGGGCTGCACCGTGCGTGGGGCCGGCCGGGGCTCCTCGGCGGGCATCACCTCCGGCGCGGGCGGCATGGGCGGCGGCGAGGCTCCCTCGGTGGTGCGCACCAGTTCCGCAGTGCGCCTGGCATGCGCCCGGTCCGCGACGAGCCCGTCCTGGATCTGCCGGCGCTGTGCGGCGCTGTAGCTGAGCTTGGGCCGGGGCGGGACCTCGCGCACGCTCGGATAGCTGTTCTCCAGCGGCTGGGCGGCCGCGGCCCTGGCGGCGTCCTCGGCGATGATCCGCTCGGCCGGCTCGATCATCTCGGGCTCGGGCGGGGTGCTGCAGGCCGCCAGCACCGGCAGGACGAGGAGTGCCCGTGCCAGCCGCCTGGCAGCCGGACGGCGGCCGTTCCCGCGCTGCTCAGGAACATTCTGTCGGTTCAGCATGCCACGTCCGTCTGGGTTAACGGTTCCACATTCGCCCGGCATCGTTGGCAGGAGCGGCACAGCTCGTCTACACGAGGTCTGGGGGCGGAGGCAAAGGCACCAAGGGTCCAAGAAGATGGGCGAACAAGCGAAGGCGGTAGCTGCCGATGAGCCGGACACGGCGGCGGTCCTCGGCGAGATTGCCGGTCGCAGCCAGAAGCTCATGCACGACTTCATGGAACGCCAGCAGCTTATGGAGCCGGCACCTCCCGGCATGGATCCGCTGGGGCTGGGCTCGGCGATGGTCGAGCTGGGTGCGAGGCTGTGGTCCAGCCCCGCGGAGGTGATGAGCGCGCAGTTCTCGCTCTGGCAGGACTATCTGCGCTTGTGGAATTCCACGACCTCGCGCCTGTTCGGTGCGGAGCCGGAGGCGGTGGTGGTGCCCGAACGGGGCGACCGGCGCTTCAAGGATGCGGCGTGGGAACAGAACCCCGTGTTCGACTTCATCAAGCAGTCCTACCTGCTGACCTCCCGCTTCCTGCTCAAGACGGTCAGCGAGGCGGACGGGCTGGACGAAAAAACCCAGGCCAAGCTGGCCTTCTACACCCGCCAGTTCGTTGATGCGCTCGCCCCCTCGAACTTCGTGGTCACCAACCCGCAAGTCCTGCGTGAGACGATTGAGACCAGGGGCGAGAACCTGTTGAAGGGCCTCAGCCACCTGCTGGAGGACCTGGAGCGCGGCAAGGGCCGGCTGTCTATCAAGATGACCGACCTGGATGCTTTCGAGGTGGGGCGGAACATCGCCACCACTGCGGGCAAGGTGATCTACCAGAACGACCTCATGCAACTCATCCAGTATGCGCCGACCACGGAGAAGCAGCACAAGCGCCCGCTCCTGATCGTGCCACCCTGGATCAACAAGTTCTACATCCTGGACCTCCAGCCGAAGAACAGCTTCATCAAGTATTGCTGCGCCCAGGGCTTCACGACCTTCGTGGTCTCCTGGGTCAACCCGGACGCTAAGCTCGCGCACAAGAGCTTCGAGGACTACATGCGCGAAGGCATCCTGGCGGCACTCGACGCGATCGAGCAGGCGATCGGCGAGAGGGCGGTCAACGCGATCGGCTACTGCCTGGGTGGCACGCTGATGGCCTCCACGCTGGCCTACATGGCGACGAAGCGGGACAGCCGGATCAAGGCGGTGACCTTCTTCACGACGCTGATCGACTTCAAGCAGCCGGGCGAGCTCGGCGTGTTCATCGATGAAGAGCAGCTCAAGGCCATCGAGGCCCAGATGTCGCGCACCGGCTATCTGGAAGGTGCGGAGATGGCGCACACGTTCAACATGCTGCGGGCCAACGACCTGATCTGGTCGTTCGTGGTGAACAACTACCTGCTCGGCAAGGAGCCGTTCCCGTTCGACCTCCTGTACTGGAACAGCGACAGCACCCGCATGCCGGCGACGATGCACAGCTTCTACCTGCGCAAGTTCTATCATGAGAACAAGCTGGTCGAGCCGGGTGGGATCTCCTTGTGCGGCGTG
Source organism: Geminicoccus flavidas (assembly GCF_009806515.1). GTDB lineage: Bacteria > Pseudomonadota > Alphaproteobacteria > Geminicoccales > Geminicoccaceae > Geminicoccus > Geminicoccus flavidus. The sequence goes on from NZ_WUJP01000442.1 coordinate 5,953, forward strand.
CCGATCGACCTGCGCAAGGTGAAGCTGCCGGTCTACTGGATCAGCACCCGCGAGGACCATATCGCGCCCTGGCGGAGCACCTATGCCGCGACCCAGCTCTACCAGGGCCCCAAGCGCTTCGTGCTGGCGGGCTCCGGCCATATCGCGGGCGTAGTCAACCCGCCGCACTCGGGCAAGTATGGCTATTGGGTCAATGACGACCTGCCGCCCGATCCCGACGAGTGGCTGGCAGGTGCCACGGAGCACGCGGGTAGCTGGTGGGACGACTGGCGAGACTGGCTCAAGCCGCAGTCGGGCGCGCTGGTGCCTGCCCGGGTGCCGGGAGCGGGCGGCCTGCCTGCACTCGAGGACGCACCGGGGAGCTATGTGAAGGTCCGGGCCGACACCGCCCCGGCCAGCGCGGCCGGCCCGTCAGCGTGAGGGTGCCGGCCGGCCGGTAGCCAGGGCTGCCAAGCGCTGGCCGCCGCGTTCCAGATGCGCCCAGCGGGCCTCCTCGTTCACCGAATAGTAGGGGACATAGTGGGGGGTGCGCTCTTGCGGCATGATCGCGTTGGTCAGGTTGTCCATGACCAGGAGCCGGCCGTCGACCAGCACCACCAGCACTGCATGGGCGAGGTTGCGCATCGTGTCCTGGACCACGACCATGCGCATGTCGCTGGCCGGCACGCCGAGTTGGCGCAGGGAATGGTATTTCAGGATCGCATAGTCCTCGCAGTCGCCGGTCCGGCGCAGGAATTCCAGCGGCGACGCCCAGTAGTCGCTCCGCCCCCAGACCTCTTGGTCGGAGCGATAGGGGATGCGGTTGGCGAAGCGGTTGAGTGCCCGCACCTGGCTCAGGCGGTCCTGGCCCCGCAGGTCCTGTAGCAGGGCCTGCCAGGCGATGGTGGCCTTGGACGGGCAGGCGGGCGCGGCCTCGGCGCAGGCGCGGTAGATCGGCTCCTCGGCCAGCACCTGCTGGGCGACCCGCCGCCACTGAGGCAGGGCGAGCTGCCGGTCCGCCCGCACCTCCACCGTATCGAAAATGGCGGGCATCGCGACCACCGCCCTGGGCAAGAGACTACATGTCAGTGCCAGCCCCGCGACGAGGCCTGCACGGATGATGCTCGGCATCATCAGGCGCTCCGGCTTGCGCGGCCTCTACGTGAGCCCGTCGCGTTTCCTCGGAGCGCAGGATTGCCTGGAAGTAGTGAACGAAATGGAAACGCCGGCAGCCGGCCTCGGCCCCGGCATACCGGGCTACCCGGTCACCGCCCGGCAGCCCGGTCGCCGCTCAGGCGAGGCCAGCGCGGCGTCTGGCATGGAGCCAGGCCGCGAAGCCGCCCAGTGCCATCACGATGACCGCGGCCAGCATGGTGAGCGTGCCGACGGCCGGCACCTGCGGCGTATAGCCGGACTGGATCTTGGCGCTGATCCATTCGGGGATGGTCTGGTCTGCGCCGGTCGAGAACATTGAGAGCGGGAAGTTCGCCCAGGACAGGAGAAAGGCAGACAGGAAGCCCGACACAATGCCGGGGGTCAGGATCGGCAGGGTGACCTCCTTCAGGGTCTGCCAGCGGGTCGCGCCCAGGTCGACCGCGGCCTCCTCCATCGCCGGATCGAAGGAATAGACCTGGATGGCGATCACCAGGGTGGTGATGGGGGCGATCCAGACCAGATGGGCGAACACTGCGGCCTGCCAGGACGGCGTCACCCCGATCGCGGAGAACCACAAGAGCAGGGCCAGGCCCAGCACCGCCTGGGGGAACAGGATCGGGAGCAGCAGGACCTTCTGGTAGAGCTTGCGGCCGGCCCAGCGGTAGCGGGCGAACGCCAGGGCACCGAAGAAGGCCAGCACCGTGGCGATCGTGGCGACCAGCAGGGCGATCACGAGCGAGGTCCAGAAGAAGCTGCGGATCGAGAGCGACGCGAACACATCCGCGTACCAGTTGGTCGCGAACTGCGGGATCGGGAACTTGAAGAACTTGGAGCGGGAGAAGGACGCCATCACCAGCGTCATCATGGGCAGGTAGACGAACAGCAGCACCAGGGCGATCAACATCCCGTAGAGCCAGCGCGCCGGACGACCGATCTCGTTCATGCGCTCATCTCCGCCCGAAGATGCCGTCGAGGTCGATGCGCCGGAGCAGTGTCACGGCGAGCACGCCGGCCACCAGGATCATCAGCACTGACAGGGCCGAGCCCTTCGGCCAGTTCTGGGCGAAGGTGAACTCGTTCTGGATGTCCTGGGCGATCATCACCACCGAGCTGCCGCCCAGGATTCGCGGCTCGGACAAAGCACCAGCGGCCAGGATGAAGGTCATCAGCGCGCCGATCAGGATGCCCGGCATAGCCAGCGGGATGTCGACCTCCTTGAGCACCTGCCAGCGCGTGGCGCCCAGATCGAAGGCGGCTTCCCGCATCTCCAGCGGCACCATGGCGATGCCCATGATCATAGGGAACAGCATGAAGGGCAGGTAGGTGTAGACTAGGCCGAACAGGGTGGCGCTCACCGTGTAGAGCATCGAGTCGGTGGCGATGCCGAACCAGGCCTGCAGCGCCCCGGACAGGACGCCGCCCTTCACCAGGAACAGCATCCAGCCGACCAGGCGCAGATTGTCTGCGACGAACAGGGGTGCGGTGATCAGGAGCGCCAGTACGCCCGCGACCCGGCCGAACACCCGGACCATGGCATAGGCCACCGGGTAGCAGACGACCATGCAGATGAGCGTGGTGGCAGCCGCCAGGTAGAGCGAAGCCAAAAAGGACCGGTAAAAGGAATTGGCGAAGATCTCCTGGAAGTTCGCCAGGGTCGGCGGCTGCAGGATCGAGAAGCTCTGCGGCGGCATGAACGCGAACGCCACCACGAGCAGGAGCGGCGCCACGAAGCCCGCCAGCATCAGGAGGGCCATCGGCAGGGCGGTGAGCACGCCCGCCTGCCGGAGCCAGGCCCGCCAGCCGGAAGGCTCCGGCGCTGCTCGCGCGGTCGTGGCGGCCGTGATCGTCACGATACCGGTTGCCTGCGCCATCTAGCGCCTCCGGAAGGCAGAGGTTCGCAAAGCCATGGGCCGGCGCATCACTGCAGCGGTCCCTTCGGGAAGATCATCGAATCGCCCGTATCCCAGCCGACGGTCACCGGGCTGTCCAGGTCGCCCTCGTAGCGCTGGTCGCGCAGGTTCTCGAGCAGGAGCACCTGCTTCTCGCCGACCCGGATCTGGTACTGGACCCGCGAGCCCAGCAGGTACTCGTTGTAGACCGTGCCGGTCACGACGTTGTGGGCCTGGCTGGGTCCGTCCACGAAGCGCAACGATTCCGGGCGGATCACCAGCGAGCATGGGCCGGCACCGGCCGATGGCGGCACCAGGTAGCGCGCACCGGTGACGTCGTCGGTGGCCGTGCCATCGGGGCCGACGGTCACGTCCAGGATGTTCACCTCGCCCATGAACTCGGAAACGAACCGGGTGGTCGGGCTGCCATAGATCTCGTTGGGCGTGCCGACCTGGACGAAGCGGCCGCGGTTCATCACCCCGATCCGATCGGACATCACCATCGCCTCCTCCAGCGAATGGGTGATGTAGACGAAGGTCTTGCCGGTCTGGCGGTGGATGTCCTTGAGCTCCTTCTCCAGCACCTTGCGCAGCTTGTAGTCGAGTGCGGAGAGCGGCTCGTCGAAGAACAGGATCTCGGGATCGAACGCGAGGGCCCGGGCCAGCGCCACGCGCTGCCGCTCGCCGCCCGAGCACTGCGTCACCGCCTTGCCGTAATAGTGGTCGGGCAGCCGGAGCTGGGCCAGGAGCTCCAGCGCCCGCTTCTTGCGCGCGGCGGGATCGACGCCGCGGATCTTGAGCGGGAACTCGATGTTCTGGCCGACCGTGCGGTGCGGGAACAGGGCCAGGGACTGGAAGACCATGCAGGTCGGCCGTTTGTTGGCCGGCACGTCGTTGATGCGCTGGCCGCGCAGCAGGATGTCGCCACGGGTTGGCTTGTCCATGCCGACCAGCATGCGGACCATGGTGGTCTTGCCCGAGCCGGACGGCCCCACGATCGTGAAGAACTCGCCCTCCTGGATGTCGAGCGTGATGCGGTCGACCGCGGCGAACTGGTCGAAGACCTTCTCGATCGCGCGGAGCTGTAGGATCGGCTGGGCCGCCCGGGCCTCAGCTTCAGTGGTGACCATCGCTTGGACGCTTTCACGTGATCCGGAGCCAGGAAACGAAAAGGGCCGGGATTGGACCCGGCCCAATGACGCGTCAGACGCCCTTCTCGCGCAGCGCCGTGGTGAAGATCGCGTGCAGCTTCGGATAGTCGGGGATGTCGTCGAAGTCGGCGCAGCGCGCCATCAGCTCCGGCATCCGGTCCCACTGGAAGGCGTCCAGCTCCTCGGTCGAGAACTGCTCCATCACCCTGGGATCGCCCATCTGCGCCACCGGGTTGAACGTGCCTTCGGCAAAGGCGACGTTCTTGCACACCTCCGGACGCAGGACATACTCCAGGAAGTCCGCGCCGCGCGGCGAGAGCTGCGGGTTGTTGACCAGCGAAGTCAGCTCCATCCAGCACACGCCATTCTTGCCGCCGAGCTCGGCCGGGCCGTTCTTCGGCACCACGCAGGTGAAGTGCGGGTTGCCGTCGAAGCGAGCGGTGGACACGGTATAGACGCTGCCTGGGAAGCTTGCCGAGATCGAGCCGTTGATGACGCCCAGCGCGATGGCGTTCATGTCGTCGGAAACGAAGGCGGCGTTGGTGATGACCTTGCGCATCACCTCTTCGAACTTGGCGATTTCGTCCTCGGTGAGCTTGCGGAACGGGCTGAAGCCCACCGCCAGCGCCGTGTGCATGATTGCCCAGTCGTCATATTTCAGGACGGCATACTTGCCGGCGAAGTCGTCCTCGAGGATCAGGTTGTAGCCCTGGTCCTCGGCCATCTCGACCGAGATGACGTTGGTGTCGACATTCATGCCGGACGGGCCGAAGCGCTGGATGTTGCCGAGCAGCTCCTTGCCGTCCTCGGACATGGCCCAGTGGTAGGGCCACTTGAACTCCGGCAGCATCATGTCCCAGTGCGGCCGGAACCGCTCCTGGTCGAGTGGCACGATCAGGTTC
>NZ_WUJP01000443.1 GCF_009806515.1 Geminicoccus flavidas
TCGGGATAGAGCTGGCGGCGGCCCCAGCTATTGTTCAGGTTGATGACGTCCCAGATCCGGGTGTCGCCGGCGCGGAGCTGGTTGACCGCATCCGGGTCCGAGATCAGGCCCTGGGCCCGGACGTCGCAATCGAACTCCGTGCGGAATGGGTCCAGCACCTTGTCCGAGTTGTACCCCTCCCAGCAATAGATGGTCAGCTCGTTCTCGCGTGCGGCCAGCGCTGCGCGCGGCAGGGCCGAGGCGGCGGCGATGCCGCCGGCCAGGGCTGCTGATCGGCGCAGGAGCTCCCGACGGGAAGCGCTGAAGGACTGCAACAAATTCTTCTGCTTCATCGAGTTCATCGAGCAATCCCCCCGGGATGAACTATGCCGAGCAGCACCGGTCTCCGTCATTCGTCCGGCTCGCCTGGTTCTTGCCGGGCGGCAGGTCGATGACCGGGTTCTGGTCGAAGAATCCGGTGGGCATCAGCATGAAGCCGCAGCGCACGCAGGGCTGCACCGGGTGGTCCTCGAGCCTCGGCAGGTGATGCAAGCCAAAACTGTGCCAGAGGACAATGTCGGTGTTCTCGACCGGCCGGTCCTGCGCGGTCCAGGCCGGCAGGCCCTCCTCGCCGGTGGAATGGTTCATGAACTCGCCGGCGGGATAGCGCTCGTCGGGCGCAAACGGCGTCACCCAGAGATGGTGATTCATGAAGCCCGCCCGCTTGCCGGACGGCCCGCGCGGGTCGGTGAACGCCTTGACCGCAGAGGTGGGCAGCAGCTTGTAGCCGGTCGGCGTGCCGACCCAGTTCTTCTTCTCCGGGTTGATGATCTTCCAGTAGCGCTGAGTATCGAAGTTGGCGTTGCGCCTGGCTGCCAGCTCGGAAGCCAGCCTGGTCTCCTCCATGTAGAAGACGTTGCCATGCGGGCTGTCCGGCCCCATCGGCGGCGCCACCGTGTTGCACTCGACCACCGTGTTGTTCGGCCCGTCGACCTCCATGTCGAGGCGCGCGCTGAACACGTGCTGGTGGATCTGGCCGACCACGCCCGGCGCCACCTCGGTGCCGTACTTGCCAGGCTGGCCCGGGATGCAGGCGGCGGTGTTGATGACGCCGGTCGCCTTCATCTCGAACTCGATGTTGCCGTCCTGGTAGATGTACCAGTAGGAGGCATACTCGTAGTTGCCGACCGTGGTGATCGAGGAGATCACCAGCTTGCGCATCCGCCGCACCTCGGTCCGCTCGGTGCGGAAGTCGAAATGCTTCCAGGCGAGGCCGGCATCCTCCTCATGGAGGCAGATCGCATTCTTGATGGTGCGCACGTTGCCGCTGAGGTCGGACAGGTCCACGTCGAAATAGTGGATGTGGCCCAGGCAGTCGCAGCCGAACTCCAGCGAGTTCACCAGCCGGCCGAAGCCGTACTCGCCGCTGTCGAACACATTCTTGCGGTGATGCGCGTTGTCCTTGGAGCCGTAGGGCACCACCATCTCAGCGATCGGCGCGCGATACACGATCGGCCGGCGCTTGCCGTTCTTCGTATAGCCGATCTGGTGCAGGACTAGGCCTTCCCGGCCGTTGAAGCCGACCCGGAGGTCCCAGCCGAGCCAGCTGATCCTGTGGCCCTCGACCGTGAAGCTCGGCCCCTCCGGCTGGACGATATCGAGCGGCTTGGAATGCGGCTGGTACTCGGTCAGGATCTCGTGGTCATAGTTGCACGGCGTGGTCGGGACCGGGACATGGTGGTCCTTGCCCTCGTACCAGTCGTCGACCCGCAGGACGGTCATCTGGTCAACATCGACCACCACGTTGATGCCCTCGACCGGATGGGCATAGTAGTTGTCGAGTGGGAACATCCGCATCCACACGAAGGTGTGGGCCAGGCGCCGGTTCTCCTCGCCGGGCACGCCGAAATTGCCGGCACTCCAGGGGTCGACGCAGACTAGGTCCAGCTTGTCGGCCAAGCCCCGCCGTTCCAGGGCGGCGATGAAGCGCGGATCGGCCTTGGCCGCCGCCTCGACCATCATGAACTCTTCGGGCGAGATCATCGGCCGGGCGTCGGGCAGGAAGTCCATCCTGGCGACCTCCCCCGCGACCAGGTCGACTAGGCCCTGATAGACGCCGGGCCCACCGCGCTTGTAGGCATTGAGTCGTGCCACGCGCGGGAAGCCCGCTCCGGGCACATGGGCGCGCACGACCTCCTTGGCCGGCTCCTCCAGGTCGATCGTCTCGAACAGGAGATTGGTGCCTGGCTCGAACTGGCCGCGCACGGCGGTCGAGGCCGCCACGATCTCCTCAGGGAAAAGCGGATCCAGGGGATGATCGGGCTTGGCCCTAACTCCGGCCGAGAGCGTCTCCTCCAGTCGCAGCGCCATGATTCACCCTCTCCTTGATCGTCGTCGAGGCGACCGGAACAGGATCAGGCAAGATCTCCAAAGTGCAAGCCCAAATTTTCTGCATCAAAGCTTAAAAAATGCGCAGATATTGACTTACCCAGAACGCAGGAACCCCACGCCGATCGCTCGACGCGGGGTTCCTGTCAGCGTCCGGAGATCGCGCTGGCGATCTCCCGATGCGTCAGTGGCAGCAGTCGCTCTTCTTCGCCGAAGCCGAGCAGCTCGCCATGTTCTTCTCCGGCGGCAGGTCGATCACCGGGTTCTGGTCGAAGAAGCCGTTCGGCATCAGCTTGAAGCCGCAGACCACGCAGGGCTGGACCGGATGGTCCTCAGGCCTGGGCAGATGGTGCAGTCCGAAGCTGTGCCAGAGCACGATGTCGGTGTTCTCGATCGGCCGGTTCTGGTCGGTCCAGGTCTCGACGCTGTCGTCGCCGGTGGACTGGTTGACGAACTCACCCGCCGGATAGCGCTCATCGGGGTGATAGGGGGTCACCCAGAGATGGTGCTGGATGAAGCGGCCGCGCTTGCCCGACGGGCTGTCCGGATGGGTGAAGGCCTGGACGGCGGACGGCGTTTCCAGCTTGAAGCCCACCGGCGTGCCGACCCAGTTCTTCTTCTCCGGGTTGACGATCTTCCAGTAGCGCTGCTTGGCGAAGTCGAAGTCGCGGCGCGCCTCGAGCTCGGTCTTCAGCGGCTTCTGCACGACATAGAAGGCGTTGCCGTAGGGGTTCTCCGCCGAGCCCATCGGCTCGGCCACCGTGTCGCACTCGACCACCGTGTTGTTCGGCCCGTCCACTTCCATGTCCAGGCGCGCGCAGAACACGTGCTGGTGGATGTGGCCGACGATGCCGGGGGCCACTTCGGTGCCCCACTTGCCGGGCTGGCCCGGATAGCAGGCGGCCGTGTTGATGATGCCGGTGGCCTTCATCTCGTACTCGATGCGGCCGTCCTGGTGCAGGTACCAGTAGGACGCGTACTCGTAATTGCCGATCGTCGAGATCGACGAGATCACCAGCTTGCGGGCACGGCGCACCTCGGTGCGCTCGGTGCGCAGGTCGTAGTGCTTCCAGGAGAGGCCGGCATCCTCCTCATGGAGGCAGATCGCGTTCTTGATGGTGCGCGGCTCGCCGAACAGGGTCGGCACCACCGCGTCGAAATAGTGGATGACGCCCAGGCAGTCGCAGCCGAGCTCCAGCGAGTTGGCCATGCGGCCAAAGCCCAGCTCGCCATTGTCGAACACGTTCTTGCGGTAATGCGAGCGCTCCGGCGTGCCATAGGGCACCACCATCTCGGCGATCGAGCCGCGATACATGATCGGGCGGCGCACATCGTTATGGGTGTAGGCGACGCAGTGCAGCGTCAGGCCCTCGCGGCCGTTGAAGCCGACCCGAAAGTCCCAGTTCTCCCAGGTGACCTTGTTGCCCTCGACCACGAAGCCCGCACCGTCCGGCTGGACCACGTCCAGGCGCGAGGACGGCTTGCGGAAGTCCTTGAGCAGGGCCGCATCATAGTTGCGCGGCTCCCGCGGCACCGGGATGTACTCGCCAGTCTCGGCGAAATGGTCGGTGACCTCGATGATCTCCGCGGTGGCGAGATCCACCAGGACGTGCAGGCCCTCGACCGGATGGGCATAGTAGTTGTCGAGCGGGAAGGTGCGCATCCAGATGAAGCAGTTCATCACCCGGCGGCCGGTCTCCTTCTCGACCCCGAAGCTGCCGACCGTCCAGGGATCGACGGCCATGTACTCGACCTCGTCGAGCAGGCCGCGCTTGGCGAGCGCCGCCCGGAAGTCCGGGTGGTCCTTCACCTTGCGCTCGATGTCGAGGATCTCCTCGACCGCGACCATGGCCCGGGCGTTCTCACGGAACTCCTTCTGGACCACCTCGCCCTTGTTCAGGTCGATCCGGCCGACCCACACGCCCATCACGCCGCGCTTGTAGGCGTTGAACCGGGCAATGCGCGGGAAGTCGCTGCCTTCGACGAAGTTGCGCACCAGATCCTTGGGCGGCTCCTGGATGTCGATGGTCTCGACTCTCAGATCCTCGCCCATGTCGAAATGGTCGCGGATGATCGCGGCAGCCTGCTTGATCTCGTCCGCGTTCAACGGGTCCAGCGGGTGCGAAGGCTTGACCACGGGGCTGGCCAGAATGGCCTCTTCGACGCGCAACGCCATCATTTTCTCCAAGGGTCACTTGCATACGGATGGGCTTTTGCATCCGCCGCGCGGGTCCGCGCCCGCGCACCAGCAACCGGATCGCGCCTCCGGCCGCACTGCGGGAGGATCCGGCAACCGCTCAGGGCCAGCAAGCCAAATCTTCGAGTAACGTGAAGTTTCGTGCGAATCAGTGCTGCCGGCAGAAATTCGCACAGTTTCGCACAAGACCGGACAGCTGCGCGACCACGTGGCAACCTGCCTTCGCTCCGGGCAGAGCATGCTGCGAACCGAGGCAGACGGCCGGGCGCTGGCCCGCTCAGCCCCCGGCCAGCAGCCGCTTGCGCTTCTTGATCTCCGCCCCGGCGAGCTGGTCGCAGCGCTCGTTCTCCGGATGACCGGCATGGCCCTTCAGCCAGTGCCAGGTGACGTCGTGGCGTCGGACGGCCTCGTCCAGCCGGCGCCAGAGATCCTCGTTCTTCACCGCAGCCTTGGCCGCGGTCTTCCAGCCATTGCGCTTCCAGCCGTGGATCCAGCGAGTGATGCCGTCGCGCAGGTAGACGCTGTCAGTGTAGAGCTCGACCTTCATCGGCCGCTTGAGCGCTTCCAAGGCAC
>NZ_WUJP01000444.1 GCF_009806515.1 Geminicoccus flavidas
CGATCGCCGCCATGAGCTCCATGCGGTTGTTGGTGGTGAGGTCCTCGCCGCCGGACAGCTCGCGCTCCGTGCCCTTCCAGCTGAGCACCGCCGCCCAGCCGCCCGGGCCGGGATTGCCGCTGCAACCGCCATCGGTGTGGATGACGACCGGCGTCGAGTCTGCAGGCTCAGCGGACACCACACACCGCCGGGTCGGTGACGTCGCGGAAGAAGCGCAGCTTCGCCAGATACTCCAGCGGGTCCTTGGGCTGGACCAGGGCGCCATCGACCCGGTTCAGCCAGTCATAGAGCCGGGTCAGCAAAAAGCGCAGCGAGGCGCCCCGGCAGAGCAGCGGCAGGGCCCGGATCTCGGCGGGCTCCAGCGCGCGCTCGGCAACGTAGCCCGCGACCAGGGCTCGGGCGCGCTCCGGATGGAAGGTGTGGCGCTCGTCGAAGCACCAGGCGACGGTGCAGACCGCCAGGTCGTAGGCCAGCAGGTCGTTGCAGGCGAAATAGAAGTCGATGATGCCGGTGACGTCTGTGCCGCGGAAGAAGATGTTGTCGGGGAACAGGTCGCCATGGATCACGCCCGACGGCAGGCCGGCCGGCCAAGCCCCAATGATCGCCTGGAAATCCCGCTCCAGCTCCTCGGCCAAGCCCGGCAGGACCCGGCCGGCATCCGGCTCGCACAGATCGAGCAGCCGGCGCCAGCCATCGACCGACAGCGCGTTCGGCCGGCGGATCGGGAAGTCCCGGCCCTCGCGGTGGAGCTGACCCAGTGCTGCGCCCAGTGCCCGGCAGTGCTCCGAGTCGATGATGTCGGTGCAGCTGCCTTCCAGGAAAGTAACGATGGCCGCGGGCTTGCCCATCAGGCTGCGCTGGACCCGGCCGTCCCGCCCGTGGATCGGCAGCGGGCAGTGGATGCCGCGCTCGGCCAGATGCTCCATCAACCCCAGGAAGAAGGGCAGGTCGGCCGGATCCACCCGGCGCTCGTAGATGGTGAGGACGTAGCGCCCCCGATCCGTGTCGACGAAGAAGTTGCTGTTCTCCACGCCTGCCTGGATGCCCTGGAATTCCAGGAGGCGGCCCAGGTCATAGTGCGCGAGGAAGGCATCGAGAGTGGCTCGATCGACCGGCGTATAGACCGCCATGCGGGCTCCGAAGCTGGATCAGGCGGCCTGGGCAGGACGACGCTTGGGCAGCGGCGGCACCCGGAAGGTGACGTTCTCGTCGACCAGCTTCACTTCCTCGACGGTCACCTCGAAGCGCTGGCGGGCCGCCTCGATCACCTGGTCGACCAGGATCTCCGGTGCGGAGGCGCCGGCACTCAGTGCGAGGCGGCGCACGCCGTCCAGGCTGTCCCAGTCGATGTCAGCTGCGGTGCGGATCAGCTCGGCGCGCGGGCAGCCCTCGCGCCTGGCGACCTCGACCAGCCGCATCGAGTTCGAGCTGTTCTTGGCACCCACCACGAAGGTGAGGTCGGAGCCAGGGGCGATCGCCGCCACCGCCTGCTGGCGGTTGGTGGTGGCGTAGCAGATGTCCTCGTTGCGCGGCCCCTCGATCCGGGGGAAGCGCTCCTTCAGCGCCGCCACCACGCCGGCCGTATCCAGCACGGAGAGCGTGGTCTGGGTGGAGAAGGCCAGACGCTCGGGATCCGGCACCTCCAGCCTCGCCACGTCCTCGACCGTCTCGACCAGTAGCACCGAGCCCTCCGGCACTTGGCCCATCGTGCCGATCACCTCGGGATGGCCGGCATGGCCGATCAGGATCACGGTCAGGCCCGCCTTGTGGTGGCGCTCCACCTCGCGATGGACCTTGCTGACCAGCGGACAGGTGGCATCGGCGAACAGGAGCCGACGACGCTTCGCCTCGTTCGGCACCGACTTCGGCACGCCATGGGCGGAGAACACCACGATGCCGTCGTCCGGTACCTGGTCCAGCTCCTCCACGAACACCGCCCCCATCGCCTCCAGTTCCTCGACCACGTAGCGGTTGTGGACGATCTCGTGGCGGACATAGACGGGCGGCCCGTTCTCGGCGAGCGCCTGCTTCACGATCTGGATGGCTCGGTCCACACCGGCGCAAAAGCCACGCGGGCTGGCGAGAACGATCGTGAGGGCGGGTTTCGACGAGGTCATGGCTGGCTCGGTGGCGACAGATGGACGGCGAGATAGCACGCCCTGCCCGTCAAGACGAGGTTCAGGCCGCCACGAACTCGACCAGGACGCCGCAGGCTTCCGCCGGCGCCACGGTGAGCCCGCCCGCTGCATCGACCTCATAAGCCACGCCCTGCCGCTCCAGAAAGGCGCTTGTTCGGCCCGGATCGGCACGGATGCCCATCGCCACCGCGACCGGTGCCGCGGGCGGATCCAGCCGGGCCAGGGGCGGATGGAGCATGCCGATGTCCTCGGCGCGCGCCAGCAGCAGGGTGGTGGCGCCGGCATGGACCGCGGCGACCTCGTCCGTCCAGGTGACCGAGGCGGGCCCCAGCACCCGGGCCAGCACGTCCACCACGGGCGGCACGTCCGGGACCAGCCAGGTCACGGTGCGGATGCCGACGGCACCGTTCGGGTGCGCCAGCCAGGCCGGCTGGCGCAGCAGCGCCGGCGTCAGGTGGTGGCAGGCGAAGAAGTTCAGGCCCGCGGTCG
>NZ_WUJP01000445.1 GCF_009806515.1 Geminicoccus flavidas
CCTCGGCGGCCGGATAGACGTTCGAAAAGCGCAGCATCTGGCCGCCCGGCTCGCCATGCTCCAGAAGCCGGCCGAGATCCTTCGGACCATCGGGGCGCAGGCCCGCCGCCTGCCAGGCAGCGGCGGTGGCCGATGGCTCGGCCGAGCGCAGCACCATGCCGAGCAGCCCCTCGCGCTCGGCGAGCTGCCGGTCCAGGCCGTTGGTGAACTGCGCGGGATCCAGAATGCCCAGGAGTTCCAGATAGTCCCGCTTGAACATGATGCAGTAGTTGGCCGTCCCCCACCCGACATGGCGGCCGCGCGGGGTCAGGTTGAAGCCCAGGCGCGCGAAGGCGTGTCGGGCTGCCTCCAGGTCGCGCACGCCCAGGATCAGATGGTCGATCCCGTCCAGGTGCCTTGCTGCCACCCTTGCCTCCTCCGGACACTGCTCTAGAGCTACGCAGCCCCGCCCCTAGCAGGAGTTGCCGCCCGTGACGATCGGACTGATCTGCGCCATTCCCCAGGAACTGGCCCATCTGCGCGACGTGCTGGAGGCGCGCGAGGTCGTCGAGGTGGCGGGGCTGCGCTTCGACCATGGCCGGCTGGACGGGCACGAGGTGATCCTGGTCGGTGCCGGGATCGGCAAGGTCAATGCCGCACTCACCGCGACCCTGCTCTGCGACCGCTTCCGCTGCCGGCTGGTGGTGTTCACCGGCGTCGCGGGCGGCCTCGACCCCGAGCTGCATATCGGCGACGTGGTGATCGCCGACCACACCGTCCAGCATGATGCGGGCGTGATCGAGGGCGGCGAAATCCAGACCTACCAGGCCGGGCACGTGCCGTTCTTCAACCCGACCGACCGGCTGGGCTATCCGGTCGACCCGGACCTGCTCGCCAAGGTGAAGGCCGCCCTCTACGGGTTCCAGCTGGACGCCGTCACCGCGTCCGGCAGCGGCCGGCCGGCCCGGATCGTGTACGGGACGATCCTGTCGGGCGACCAGTATCTCCATTGCGAGCGGACCCGCGAACGGCTGTTCCGCGAGCTGGGCGGCCGGGCGATAGAAATGGAAGGCGGTGCGATCGGCCAGGTCGCCCAGGCGTTCGGCGTGCCCTATCTGGACATCCGCGCCCTGTCCGATCTCGCCGGCAAGGAATCACGCTTCGACTTCGCCCGGTTCGTGGACGAGGTTGCCGCCAGCTCGGCCCGGATCCTGCGGCGGCTCCTGGCCAGCCTGTGACGCGCATCTGCCGATGATCGCCGCCCTGCCCATGTACGACCTGCCGGAGCTGGCCGACGCCACGGCCGCCTGGTGGCAGGGGATCGCCCGGCATGGCGGCTTCGCGGCGGCGCTGGAGCGGCCGGCCGACCTCCAGGCGCACTGGCGCTCGCCCAACCTCCTGTTCTCGCAGACCTGCGGCTATCCCCTGACCCATGGGCTGGCCGGCCAGGTGCGCTACCTCGCCACCCCCTGCTATGCGGCAGAAGGCTGCCACGGGCCGTTCTACCGCTCGGCCATACTGGTGCGGGAAGACGCGGCGCTGGCCAGCTTCACCGATGCCGAGGGTGCCAAGCTCGCGATCAACAGCGAGGACAGCCAGTCCGGCTGCAACGTGCTGCGGGTGATGGCGGCCGAGACCAGCGCTGCCCGCCCCTTCTTCGGCGCGGTCGTGCGGACCGGCGGCCATCTGGCGAGCATGGCCGCGGTTCAGGAGGGCCAAGCGGATCTGGCCGCGATCGACGCGGTGACGCTCGCCCTGGCGGCACGGGCCCGGCCAGCAGCGGTGGCCGGGCTCCGGCGGCTCGCCTGGTCGCCCGCAGCCCCTGCCCTGCCCTACATCACCCGGCCAGGCCTGCCGACTGCTGTCAGGCAAGCCCTGGTCCGGGCGATTCAGGCAGCCTGCGCCGATCCGAGGCTGGCGGCGGTGCGACAGGAACTGCTGATCGACGGTGTGGCCGTCCTGAATCCGGAGGCCTACCAGGTGATCCCGGGCATGCACCGCCGCGCCCACGCACTCGGGATGACCGAACTCGGCTGAAGAGGCGTCAGGCGATCCGCCCCGTCACCACAGTCGGCGGGGCATCAGGCTGCGGCCCGACCTCGAAGGCCGGCCGCAATCGGGCCATGGCAGCCTCCGCAGCCGCCTCGTCGCGGGCATGGACCATCAGGAGCGGCCGGTCGGGCCCAGTCGTCTCGCCCAGTTCCAGGACATCGGTGAGCCCCACCGCATAGTCGACCGCTTGGTCCGGCCGGGTGCGCCCGCCGTCCAGCCCAATGATCGCCAAGCCCAGCGCCCGTGCCTCGATCCGGGTGACGAAGCCGGGCCCGGCCAGGAGGGGGCGGATCACCGGGGCAGCAGGGAGATGGGCATGGGGCCGCTCCAGCAGGTCCGACGGCCCGCCCAGGCTCTGGACCATCCGGGCGAAGCGCTCGGCGGCCGCACCGCTGGCCAATGCCTGCCGTGCCCTGGCAGCACCTTCCGGGATGCCAGCCAGGTCCAGGATCTCTTCGGCCAGCGCCAGGACCAGTTCCACCAGGCGCCCAGCTGTGATCCGCCCGGCCAGCACGTCGATGGCCTCCATGACTTCCACCGCATTGCCGGCGG
>NZ_WUJP01000446.1 GCF_009806515.1 Geminicoccus flavidas
CCCGGCCCAAGCACATGCCCATGTCGGTGAGCAGCGCCCGGCAGGGCAGCCCGGCATGGCGGGCGACGTCCACGATCGAGCGGGCGAGTGCCTGAGCCTCATCCAGGCCGGGCAGGAAGGCGCCGGAGCCGTGCTTAACGTCCATCACGAGGTAGCCAGGCCCGGCCGCCAGTTTCTTGGACAGGATGGAGGCGGTGATCAGCGGGATGCTTTCCACGGTCGCGGTGACGTCGCGGATCGCGTAGAGGCGCCGGTCGGCGGGCGCGAGCTCGCCGGTTTGGCCGACGATGGCACAGCCGGCCGAGCGGACGGTCGTGCGCACCAGCTCGATGGATGCTGCGGTGCAATAGCCCGGGATCGAATCGAGCTTGTCCAGCGTGCCGCCGGTGTGGCCCAGGCCGCGGCCGGAGAGCATCGGCACATAGCAGCCGCAGGCGGCCAGCAGCGGGGCCAGGATCAGGCTGACCTTGTCGCCGATCCCGCCGGTGGAGTGCTTGTCGACCACCGGACCCGGCAGATCGTCCCAGGAGAGCTGCTCGCCCGATCCGGCCATCGCCTCTGTGAGCAGGGCGGTCTCGACCGGGTCCATTCCCCGCAGGACGATCGCCATGGCCAGTGCTGCCACCTGACCTTCCGTCCAGCTCCCGTCCGACAGGCCAGCGACGAACAGCCGGATCGCTGCCGGGTCGAGCACGCCGCCGTCCCGCTTGGTCCGGATGATCTCCTGCGGGAGCATCAGTAGCCGCTGTCTCCCGCCTGCGAGGCACCGCCCCCCGCCACACGGACCAGATCGTCCAGCAGGGAGGATGCCCCGAAGCGGAAGGTCTGCGCCGAGATCTGCCCGGCTCCCATAATGGCGTCGCCCAGGCACAGATAGCGGGCGGCATCGGCAGCCGTGCGGATGCCGCCCGATGCCTTGAAGCCCACGCGCAGCCCGGCCTCCTCGCAGACCCGCATCAGCACGGCCGCAGCCTCGGGCGTGGCACCCACCGGCACCTTGCCGGTCGAGGTCTTGAGGAAGTCGACGCCGGCCATCACGGCGGCGCGCGCGGCCGCGGTGATCCGGTCGGGGTCGGCGAGCACGCCGGTCTCCAGGATCAGCTTCAGCCTGGTCGCCGGGCCGATCGCCACCCGGACCGCGTCCACCAGTTCGCCGACGATGCCGACATCGCCCTCCATGATCGCCTGGACCGGCGCCACCACGTCGACCTCGTCGGCACCGTCGGCCACTGCCGCCGCGGCCTCGTCCGCGGCCCGCGCCAGGTCGTCCGAGCCATCCGGGAAGTTGGCGACCGCGGCCAGACGCACGGTGCTGCCGGCCAGCAGCGGCCGGGCGAGCGGCAGGAAGCGGGGATAGATGCAGACTGCGGCGACCTTGTGCTCCAGGGCCTTGACGCAGAGCGCCTCGATCTCCGCCCCGGTCTCGCTGCCCGACAGCGAGGTCAGGTCGACCAGCGGGATGGCGCCTCGGGCGACCTCCGGCGTGGCGGGGGCGAAATCGGCCTTGGCCAGCAGGTCCTGGGTATTCTTGTCGATCATGCGCGGGCGAGGTCCGGAAGGGCGGCGGCGAGCAGGCGGCGGAGCTTGGCCCCGGCGATCTCGGCACCTGCCAGGGTGTGGTCGTGGCTGAGCTCGGCTGGGGTCATCCCAGCGGCGAGGTTGGTGACGGCGGACAGGCCGGCGACGCGCAGGCCGAGCTGCCGGGCGGCGATCGCCTCCGGCACGGTGCTCATCCCGACCAGGTCGGCGCCGAGGGTGCGGAAGGCCCGGATCTCAGCCGGCGTCTCGAACTGGGGGCCCAGCGTGGCGAGATAGACACCCTCGGGCAGGTCCAGGCCAAGCTGCCGGGCGGCATCGCGCAGCACCCGGCGCAGCTCCGGGTCGTACACGGCGGTCAGGCCGACGAAGTTGGGCCCACCGACCAGCGGGCTGGTGCCCTGGAGGTTGATGTGGTCGGCGATTAGGCTGATCGAGCCCTCCCCGACCTCGGGGCGCAGCGACCCGGCTGCATTGGTCAGGACGAGGCGGCGGCAGCCGAGCTCATCGACCAGGCGGACCAGCGGCAGGACCGAGGTTGCCGGCCTGCCCTCGTAGAGATGGACCCGGCCCTGGAAGCACATGACCGGCACGCCGGACAGACGGCCCAGCACCAGCCGGCCGGCATGGCCCTGGACCCCGGCAGCGGGGAAGCCCGGTAGGTCGGCATAGGCGAAGCTGGTGGCCCCCTCGAGCTCGTCTGCCAGCCCGCCGAGGCCGGAGCCCAGGATGATCGCCACCTGCGGGGCGAGGTCGGCCACCTGCCGGCGGACGATCGCAGCGGCGTCCTCGCCTGTCGCAGCCGCTTCGCCGCCGCCCAGATGTGCGGTGGTGAACGCGTGCGGCAGGAGCTCGGCCATGCTGGTCGCGAGATGCCGCCCGTCCGGATGGCAGAGATGGACTGGCGTGCCGGGGGACGAGAACTCCGCCAGGCGCTGGCGGCAGCCGCCGCAGGGCGCGATCAGCCGCTCGCCCTCGGCCAGCACCAGGACCTCGGCGATCTGCCGGCCGCCGGCCGCCACCATGATGCCGATCATGCTGGCCTCGGCGCACTGCCCCTGCGGGTAGGCGACGTTCTCGACGTTCACCCCGGCATGGATCCGGCCGTCGACGGTACGCAGCGCCGCCGCTACCGGAAACTGCGAGTACGGAACGTAGGCCCGCTCCAGCACGGCGGTCGCGGCTGCCAGGAGATCGGCCGGGGCGCTCATCCGTTCGCGCCGGAATAGGTGGATGGCAGGATCGGGTTCATGATCCGAGCATAGACGGGCCACGATACCGGGTCAGCGGCGTCGGGTTCGTTTCGTAATGGAGCCATGACCTGCTCTCGGGTTCGTTCGTGCAAAAACATGGTTCCCGTTCGGCGGTGAAACATGAACATTACCCTGGCAAGCCGAAGGATCGAGGATAGCAGGAACAGGCCGATCATCCCAACGGCTGGGCAGGCTCAGCGATCCTTCATGTAAGGCACGCCGATCGCCTTGGGTGCCACCGCCCGGCCGACGAAGCCGGCCAGCAGGATCACGGTCACAACATAGGGGATGGCCTGGACGAACTGGGTCGGGATCTCGCCGATGCCCGCGACCGGGAGGCCCTGGAGGCGGATCTGCAAGGCGTCGGTGAAAGCGAACAGGAGGCAGGCCAGTAGCGTCGGCACCGGCCGCCACTTGCCGAAGATCAGGGCTGCGAGCGCCAGATAGCCCTTGCCGGCGCTCATGTCGCGCAGATAGCCGGCATTCTGAGCGATCGACAGATAGGCGCCGCCGATCCCGCACAGGGCACCGGACACCATGAGCGCACGATAGCGCATCCATGGCACCGAGATGCCGGCCGTGTCGACCGCGGCCGGGTTCTCGCCGACCGCCCGCAGGCGCAGGCCGAACCGGGTCTTCCAGATGACCCAGAAGGTCAGCGGGACGGCCAGGAAGGCCAGGTAGACCAGCAGGTTGTGGCCGGAAAGCAGCTCGGCATAGATCTGGCCGATGATCGGCACCGAGCGCGCCGCTTCGGCGAAGGGCAGCGTCAGCGAGGGAAAGCGAGCGTCCTCGGCGGTGACCGGGATGCGGCCGGCCTGCTGGAACCAGGCATTGGCCAGCACCGGACCCAGCCCCGCCACCAGGATGTTCAGCGCCATGCCGGAGACGACCTGGTCGCCGCGATGGGTGATGGTGGCAAAGCCGTGGACCATGGCCAGCCCCCAGCCGAACGCCATGGCGGCGAGCAGGCCGATCCAGGCGCTGCCGGTGAGCTGTGCGGCGGCGGCGGCGGCAAAGGCGCCGCCTAGCAGCTTGCCTTCCAGGGCGATGTTGACGATGCCGGCACGCTCGCAGAACAGGCCGGCCAGCGCCGCCAGGATCAGGGGTGCGGCCAGCCGGATCGTGCTGTCCAGCAGGAGCAGGGTCGGGAGCCAGAGGTCGCTCATGCCGGCAGCGCCCGGCGACGGCGGAACAGGGCCTCCAGGGATGGGCGGAAGAAATGTTCCAGCGCGCCGGCGAACAGGATCACCAGGCCCTGGACCACCACCACCATGTCCTTGGTGATCGCCGGCATGTCGAAGGCCAGTTCCGAGCCACCCTGGTAGAGTGCCCCGAACAGCAGCGCCGCCAGCAGGATGCCGACCGGGTGGTTGCGGCCCATCAGCGCGACGGCGATGCCGACGAAGCCGTAGCCGCCGGTGAAGTTGAGCAGCAGGCGGTGGTGGCTGCCCATCACCTCGTTCAGCGCGATGAAGGAGGCCAGCGCACCGGACAGCGCCATGGCGATCATCTGCCAGCGCGCCGGGGAGATGCCGGCATAGACCGCGGCCTGATCGTTTCGGCCGACCACGCGCAGCTCGAAGCCGGCGCGGGTGCGGCTCAGAAACAGCCAGAACAGCAGGGTGCAGATGAGCGCCCAGAAGAACGACAGGTTGAGGGGTGCGCGCGGCAGGTCGAGACCGAGTGCGGCACCCAGCTGCCAGAGCTGCGGCATCCAGGCGTTCTCGGCGAAGGTGGCGGTCTCGGGCGAGGAGCTGCCGGGCCGGATCAGCACGTAGACCAGCAGGTAGGTCATGATCGACGCGGCGATGAAATTGAACATGATCGTCGTGATGACGATATGGCTGCCGCGCTTGGCCTGCAGCCAGCCTGGGATGAAGCCCCAGACGGCACCGAACGCCACGGCCGCGACGGTGGCGAGCGGCAGGATCACGAAGAACGGCAGGTCGCCCAGGTAGAGGCAGACCAGGGTCAGGCCGAGCCCGCCGATATAGGCCTGTCCCTCCGCCCCGATGTTGAACAGGCCGGCACGGAAGGCGATGGCGACTGCCAAGCCGGTGAACACGAAGTTGGTCGCGTAGAACAGGGTCCAGCTCAAGACCTCGGGGCTGCCGAAGGCACCGCGCACCAGGTAGCCAGACGCCTCCAGCGGGTTCTCGCCGAGCGCCAGCACGACGAGGCCGGCGATCAGGAAGGCAACCACCAGATTGAGCAGCGGCAGGAGGCCGTAGTCCGCCCAGGCCGGCAGCCGCCGCGCTCCACCCACCGCCATCAGGGGGAGCCTCGATCGGCCGGCGCCATGTCGTCCTTCACCATCGCACCCTCGGCAACCGCAGGATGGCCGCAAGGCGATCGTCCTGCGCATGACTGCCCACGCATGCGACCTTGGCCGCCCTCGCGTGTTGGATCAACTCGATATGGCGCCCTCGGGATAGCGCGCGGACCACCACGGGGCGGCCGCGCGGAAACATCGTGGGCAGCCACCCTTCGTGCGGAGGTGTCGGCAGGCCTACCTCAGCCGTCCTGTTGGTCAGGTCATTCGCCGCTTCACCATCACCCACAGGATGTCGGGATGAGCACGGCGGTAATATCTGAGCAACCGGCCCAATCAGTTGTACGGCAGCACATCATCATTATGAAGTTCGACACGCAGCGTCATGTCGTCGATTTTATTGAACTGATCTATTATTAGGCTCTGCCTACCGGAAGAGGCTACTCCCCATCTATCCATAGGATCCGGCAATGGTTAGGATCGCTGGCACTCCGCAAGCAGACAGGATTTTCGGCACGCAGCTGAGCGACCTGATTGACGGCCAGAACGGCGACGACACCATCAGCGGCGGTGGCAACGATGCCCTGTAACGATGCCCTGTCTGGTGGCTTGGGCAAGGATACCATCTTCGGCAACTTCGGTGATGACTTCATCTCTGGTGCTTCTGGAAATGACGTCCTGATCGGTGATCGCGGCGACGACATCCTCTACGGAGGTGCAGGCAACGATCGGCTCTCTGGTGGTTTCGATACTGACATTTTATTTGGGCATGCCGGGGATCACATCCTCGATGGCGGCCCGGGCGGGGTGTAATCCTCGGCGGCGATGGCAACGACCAGATCACTGGTCATGGCGTGCTGCGCGGCGGGGCGGGCCGGGACTTCATCTCGGGCCAGTAGCAGGCTGGCAACCTGCTCTATAGTGACGGCGGCGATGACCAGCTGCGCGGCGCCGGAGCGGGGGATGTGCTGCGCGGCGGCGGCGGCAACGACACGCTGATCCCGGGCGTCAGCCAGAACACGCTCTACGGCGGTGCCGGCGACGACTTTCTGGACGGCGCCAAGCT
>NZ_WUJP01000447.1 GCF_009806515.1 Geminicoccus flavidas
CGGCGGCAGCAGCGACCTGCTGGTCGGCGGCCCAGGCATGGACACCTACGACTTCACCTACCACGAGGTGGCTAGTGCCATGGTCATCGACACGGCCAACGGCTTCCGGCTGCTGCTCGATCCCATCAATACCCAGCTGGACAGCAACAACGACGGCTTCCTGGCTGATGCCGACGCGCTCGTCTCCCTGTTGGATACCAACTTCGAGGGCGTCACGAAGCAGTCCCTTCGGGTGGAGATCACCAACGTGAGAGGTGAACTGGGACGGCAGTGGGACGGCTTCGTCACCCTGTTCAACATGACCTCGGTGCCCGTGGACGTGGTGAACCTTTCGTAGGGCGTCGGCCGGAGCGGATCGCGATCGATGTTCCTGAGGCTTAGGACCGTCCGCGCCACTCCACACAGGTTGGCTGGCTTTCAGGCCGCTTCCTTGCGCACGCCGGCCATGAGCAGGCCGATCCGCTTCTCGTCGGCCGCCCTGCCCTCGACCTCGCCGGTGAAGTGGCCGTCGAACATCACCAGGATGCGGTCGGCCAGGGCCATGATCTCGTCTAGCTCGACCGAGACCAGCAGCACGGCCTTGCCGGCGTCGCGCAGCTCGATCAGGCGGCGGTGGATGAACTCGATGGCGCCGATGTCGACGCCGCGGGTCGGCTGGCCCACCACCAGCAGCACCGGGTCGTGCTCGATCTCGCGGGCCAGCACCAGCTTTTGCTGGTTGCCGCCGGAAAAGGCGGTGGCGGCATAGTCCGGGTCGGGCGGGCGCACGTCGAAGATCCGCATCCACTCGCCGCAGCGACGCTGCAGCATAGGGCGATCCAGGAACGGGCCGTTCACGCAGTCCGGGCGGTCCTGGTAGCCCAGCAGCGCGTTCTCCCAGGCGGGGAATCCGGCGACCAGCCCCATGCGCAGCCGGTCCTCGGGCACATGGCCCAGCCCCTCCGGCCGGCCCTCGCCGCCGCGGACCGGGTGGCCGTCCAGCTCGATCCGGCCGGACGTCGCCGACCGGATGCCAGTGATCGCTTCCAGGAGCTCGGACTGGCCGTTGCCGGCCACCCCGGCGATCCCCAGGATCTCGCCGCGGCGGACCTCGAACGAGACGCCCTTGACCCTTTGCACCCCCTGCCGGTCGGTCATCACCAGATCGTCCACCTTCAGCGCAACCGGTCCGGGACGGGCCTCCCCCTTGGCGACCCGCAGCAGGACCTTGCGCCCGACCATCAGCTCGGCCAGCTCCTCGCGCGAGGTCCCGGCGGTCGGGCGGTGCGCCACCATCGCCCCCTGGCGCATGACGCTCACCTGGTCGGTGACCGCCATGATCTCGCGCAGCTTGTGGGTGATCAGGACCACCGTGCGGCCCTGGGCGCGCAGGCTCTTCAGGATACGGAACAGATGGTCGGCCTCCTGCGGGGTGAGCACCCCGGTAGGCTCGTCCAGGATCAGGATGCGGGCGCCGCGGAACAGGGCCTTCAGGATCTCGACGCGCTGCTGCACGCCCACCGGCAGGTCCGACACCAGGGCGTCGAGCGGCACGTCCAGCCGGTATTTGCGCTCCAGGCGCTCGACCTCCGCCCGGGCGCGCGCGGCGCCCCCGGCCAAAAGCGGCCCGCCTTCCGCCCCCAGCAGCATGTTCTCCAGCACGGTGAAGGTCTCGACCAGCATGAAATGCTGGAACACCATGCCGATCCCGGCCCGGATCGCGTCCTGCGGCCCGGTGATGCGCACCTCCTGCCCGTCGATCAGGATCTGGCCGGCATCCGCCTGATAGAACCCGTAGAGGATGTTCATCAGGGTCGACTTGCCGGCCCCGTTCTCGCCGATGATACCGTGGATCGTGCCGGCCCGGACCGTCAGGTCGACCGCGCGGTTGGCGTGGACCGGGCCGAACCGCTTGTCGATGCCGCAAAGCTCGACCGCGGCCGGGGCCGATGAGGGCTGCTGGCGCTGGAACATCGGCGCTCCGCGATGGGGATTGTGCTTTGGCCATCGAAGCTGGAGCGATCTCGTCGCGATCAGGTGGTTCCACCCGCCGCTCAAATCGCTCCAGTGCGGACCTGCCGGGTGCCGCTTACTGCTGCTTGGAGTAGTAGTCCTGGACTTGGATCTCGCCCGAGATGATCTTGGCCTTGGCCTCGTCCAGCTTCGCCACGATGTCGGGGGTCAGCACGTCCTTGTTGTACTCGTCCAGCGCGTAGTCAACCCCTTCCTCCTTCAGGCCCAGATTGAGCAGACCCGGCTTCCAGCTGCCGTCCTGCGCGGACTTGAACGCCTCGTACACGGCGACGTCGACCCGCTTGAGCATCGAGGTCAGCACGTTGCCCGGATA
>NZ_WUJP01000394.1 GCF_009806515.1 Geminicoccus flavidas
GCGCACCACGGTCTCGACCAGCCGCTCCACCAGCCGGCGCTCCGGGGTCGCGACCACCACCGCGGTCATGACCCGATGGCGCCGCCCGGACAGGAGTTCCAGGCAGGCGGCCGCGGTGGGCTCGTCCAGTGCCTTGGGCAGGATGCGGCGGCCGCAGGCCACCACCGTGTCGGCGGCCAATACGAAGGCTCCGGCCGCCAGCGCCTGCGCGGCACCGGCCGCTGCCTTGGCCCTGGCCACCCGCAATGCATAGGCACGCGGCAGCTCGCCCCGATGTGCCGTCTCGTCGACATCCGGTCCCACCACCCAGCTGGGCTCGATGCCGCAGCGGCGCAGCAGGTCGAGCCGGCGCGGCGACGCCGACGCCAGCCCCAGGGGCACGCGCTCCCCGCTGGCGGGGCTCACTTGAACCGGTAG
>NZ_WUJP01000448.1 GCF_009806515.1 Geminicoccus flavidas
GAGATGGTTCTGGTTGCTGTCGACGCCGATCGAGAACTTGTCCTTGTCCTTGGATGCTTCCAGTACGCCCAGCCCCGCGGCACCGGCCGCGGCATAGACCACGTCGGCACCGGCGTCATAATGACTGAAGGCCAGTTCCTTGGCGCGCGTGGCATCGCTCCAGGCAGCGGGCGTGGTGCCGACATAGTTGGCGGTGAACTCGATGTCCGGATTGGCCGCCTTCGCCCCCTGTTCATAGCCCCACTCGAAATTGTGGATCAGCGGGATGTCCATGCCGCCGACGAAGCCGATCTTGCCGGTCTGGCTCTTCAGGGCCGCGGCCATGCCGACCAGATAGCTGCCCTCGTGCTCCTTGAAGAGGATCGACTGGACGTTCGGCTTGTCGACGCTGGCGTCGATGATCGTGAACTTCGCATCTGGATAGCGCTCAGACATGGCCTCCAGCGAGGTCCCGAAGGCGAAGCCTACCACCACGATGATGCTGGCCCGCCTGGCCATGCGCTCCAGCGCTTGGTCGCGCTGGCTCTCGTTGGTCACCTCGAACTCCAGATAGGAGATCCCGGTCTCGGCCTTGAACTTCTCGGCACCGTTATAGGCGGCCTCATTGAAGGACTTGTCGAACTTGCCGCCCATGTCGAAGAGCAGGGCCGGCTGGAAGTCCTGGGCCTGTGCGGTCAGCGACAGGCTGAGGAGGCTGGCTGCAGCGAGAAGCGCCGAACGACGGATCATCTTCGTCTCCCAGGAACCCGGGTCCCAAGGAACCGGGCAAGGCGCGGCGCGGCCGCCGCAGGCATGCGGGGCGAGCGTAATTGCGGCGCAGCGCCAGGCAAGGCCTGTCGCATGCACCTGTCGGCCTCTGCTGCCTCGAGCCTGTTACGGACCTGCCGGCGTGCTCGTTCGGGATGGATGCCATCTCGCACGCCGTATCCGTCCGATGTGTCGGACGACGAATGGGGCGCTGGGCGGCACCCCGTCTGACCTTGCTGGCGGAGGATGCCGGGCAGCATGAACGCCCGCTAGAAACTGTCTTCGAGATAGATCAAGTGGTTGCGAATGATGGAGCCAACCGGCGCAACATGATCCGGCTCATGGCGGTATAGATCATGGTCTCGGAGGTTTTGGGAAGACGCTCGTAGTCCTTGCTCAAGCGCCGTGACTGACCAAGCCACGCAGAGGTTCGTTCGACGACCCAGCGCCTGGGCAGCACAATGAACTTGTTCTGTGGCTTCTCCTTCAGCCTATAGCGCCAGAGCTGTGTGTCCGGGTGGCGCGATGCCTCGACGCGCCAGCCGCGCGTCTCCAACAGCCATCGGGCAAAGGTACTGGTATAGGCGCCGTCTCCCCACCCCGGTTCAAG
>NZ_WUJP01000449.1 GCF_009806515.1 Geminicoccus flavidas
CTGGGACGTCACGATGGCTGGTTCAGCTTCGATCATCCGCTGACCTCCGACACGGTCGTGCAGATCGGCTGCATGAACACAGACGAGCAGGAGCAGCCCCGTGGCGTCGACCAGCCCATAGCGCTTTCGGCCCTTCGTCCTTTTCGCCCCATCATATCCCCGGCCGAGGAGCCGAAGCCTCGCGGCCGGCGAGGTCCGTGCCGGCGAGGTGAATGGTTAGCCAGAACTTCTCAGTGCCGTGCGCTTGCCTCTTCCTGCCTCACCGTTCAGGTGCGACGAGCGGGCCAGATCATCAGACGGAACTTGACGCATCGGTCACGCAGACGGTCCTGCACCTCATACACAAAGAACTCCTGGTCGCGGTCGGTCTGGATGCGCCCGCCTGGCACCACCTGGGCACTCTGTTCGGTAGGACAGGCCCGACTTCAGCACCACAATGTGAGCAACAGATCCATATGCGGCGGAACAGCTCGACCAGCCGGCGGCGGATGGGTGGCAACCTCGGCTGCGGTGGTGGTCCTGGGCTCTGGCCTCCCACCTTCGCGGCGGCCGTCCGCAGCCCCTCAGGGTCGTGGGCGACGACGAGCGTCACGCCACGCAGGCCCCGGTCGGCCAAGGAGCGCAGGAAGGCCTTCCAGAACGGCTCGGCTTCCCAAGGCGCCGGTGGCGATGCCGGTCACCTCGCGGCGCCCGTCCGCGTTCACGCCGAGAGACCCGGCGAGCATCCCGCCTGTCTGGTCATGGTCGAGGCACGGCGGCTCGATCGCTCAAGGTGAGCCCCTTGCCGATCATGATGGCGGCAGGACGTCGATCCTGGCTGCTGATCCGGCGCACGATTGCCGCGCGACAGGGCGGCTCCGCATTGCCGGACGCACAGGCACCGAGACACTGCCTGGGGAGGTTCCAGCTCCGGTCGGCACCCGGCCTGTCGTCATTCCCGCGGCTGCCATCGCCGGCTGCCGGCCACGAGCACCTGCGTATCGAGCGCAGGAAGCGCCACGACCGGTCGTCACACGGGAGGATCAGGCGCGGCAGACCGGGGCAGGGCAGGCCGACGCCAGCGATTCAGTTGGATCGGCTGATGGTTTCCGCGACATGACGCCAACGATGGCCGCTAAGTGCGGCGGCGATGGCGGGGCGGAGCTCGGGGCCCTGGTCGGTCAGCTTCTTGAGCAACTGGCCGACCTCCTCTTCCTCGATCCGATCGATCGGGTCACGCTGGTCGAGCTGGCTGCGCACCAGCGAAGTCTTGTCGGCCGCATAGGGCCACTCATGGCGGAGTTGGTGCAGTACGGATGGTTTACGATTCATGCTCATGAACATGGTCTTAGCAGGCTAGTGTTACAAGATCGTTAACGGAAGAAGGCCAGCGCGTGACCGGTGGAGCCGGGCAAGCTCGGCCTTGGTGAGACGCAACAGCACGAGTATAGCCCACGCTGCAGTTCGTGGTGAGCAGGATCCGCGCAAGACAACCGAGAATCATGCTTGAGGAGCTATATCGTGCGTCCCAACCTCCTGACGCGGCGCGGAGTTCTCCCAGGCACGGTGCCGCGCTCACGGCGCATGGCACCGCGCCGGCGGTGGCCCAATTGATCCCCTTGCGCATCGGCCTGCTCATCCCCTATCCGCCCCCTTCACCTCGCTGGGCGAGAGCATGCGCGCGGGGCTGGAGCTGCTGATCGCGGACGCGGACCGCCAGACGAGTGTGCGGCCGGGCGAGCTCCTGGTCGAGGATGACGGCGCAAGCCGGAGGAACGGCTGCGCAAGGTCCAAAAGCTGATCGCTC
The DNA here is from genome assembly GCF_009806515.1 of Geminicoccus flavidas. Classification (GTDB taxonomy): domain Bacteria; phylum Pseudomonadota; class Alphaproteobacteria; order Geminicoccales; family Geminicoccaceae; genus Geminicoccus; species Geminicoccus flavidus. The sequence goes on from NZ_WUJP01000449.1 coordinate 1,787, forward strand.
AGGACGGGATCGACGTGGTGGGCGGGGTAATCAGCGCCGGCGCGGCGCTCGTGATCCGCGACGTGGTCACCGAGGCGGGGCTGCCAGCCTTCATCAGCAACGCCCCGACCAACGCGCTGCCCACGAGGCGGCGTGCCCGCTCGTGTTCCGGCCGACCAAGACCAGCTGGATGCTCGGACACACTAGGGCACTCTGGACCTTCCCGAACATCGCCAAGGACGGTGGGCTCACCGTGGGTGCGACTATGCCGCCGGCCGCCAATATACGGCGACTTCGCCCAGACCTCCGAGGAACAGAGCGGCACTGTCGGAACCTGGCTCTGGACGCCGCTCGGCACCACCGACTCCTCGCCGATCCTGATCACGCTCGCAGCCGAGCAGTCGAGCTCCATCTACGCCTTCTTCGCCGGTGCGGACGCGGTGCGCTTCCTGCAGCAGATGCAGGAACTACCAGTTCCAGGACCTGGTGAAGCTGATCGGCCCGGGTGCCCTGTTCGACCAGGAGGACGTGGTCCCGGCAGTCCACGGCTTCGTCGAGGCCTATCGCCGCACGCGGCCGGCTGCACGGCGAGGACAGCACGGCCGGCTATGCCACCGGCCAGGTGATCCGGACGGGGCTGGAGGCGGTGGTGGGCGCCCCGTCCGACCGGAGAAGCGCTTCCGCCAGGTCTTGCTGGAGCACCCGATCGAGACGGTGATCGGGCCAATGCACTTCGATCCGCGCAACAACCAGGCGGTGCTCGACATCTATGTGAACGAGTTGGTGGCGGGGCCGGACGGGCTGCCGCTGAACAGAGTGATCACACCTTCCCCGCCGTGCAGGATCCGGGACCGGCGGGCAGACACCCCCTGGGATTCTATCTCATCCAGACCCTGAACGCGGTGGCATTCTCGGTGCTGCTGATGCTCTACGGGCTCGGCCTGTCCCTGTGCTGAGCCTCATGAACTTCGTGAACCTCACCCACGGCTCCTGCTACCTGTTCGGCAACAGCGAGATCGGTTTCTTTGCCCGTGCCACCTCAAGGACCTCTTTGCGAATCTCCACCCCAGGGTCTTGCGGCCCAGTAGGCGTTCCAGCTCACGCACGCGCTTCTCAAGATCCCGTACCTGAGTCTGCCCGACCACGGGCTCATCGGCCTGCACAGCTTGGAAGCCACCTTCCAGCATCCGGCGTCGCCAGTTGAACAGCATGCTCGGTGAGGTGTCGGCTTGGCGCGCGACCTGCGACACGCTCATGCCGGGCTGCATGCTCTCCTCGACTAGGCGTATTTTCTGAGCGGTCGAGAACAGGCGCCGTCGCTGGACGGCAGTGACCACCTCGATACGCGGCGGAGGACCGTTCGGATCGGAAGCCATCGTCCTTGTCCATAGGCGTATGCCGATGCCTTATCAGCTAGCAATCCTGTCCGGTTCAAACGCGGTGCAGTCCACTCCAGGCCCGCGTCCTGGCCTTCGTTACCACTTGCAATCTCGCCAAAGCCCACTGCATGGCCCATGAGGGACGGCCCCGTCTGGCGTTCACGGCCGGAGGGGG
>NZ_WUJP01000395.1 GCF_009806515.1 Geminicoccus flavidas
GTGATGCGTCCCCGGCTGAGGTCGTAGGGCGTCATCTCGACCGTGACCTTGTCACCGGTCAGCACGCGGATCCGGTTCTTGCGCATGCGGCCCGAGGTATGGGCCAGCACTTCGTGATCGTTCTCGAGCTTGACCCGGAACATCGCGTTGGGCAGCACTTCAGCGATCACGCCACCAAACTCGATCAGATCTTCCTTCGCCATTGACACTCCATTGGCAGTCCACGGCGCGTGGCTTGGCGCCGCGGCCTTACTTGGTCGTCGTTCTACCGATATATGGCGCATCCTTGCGCGAGCGCCATGCTGCCCTGGCTTCTGCGCGCTGCTTTTCTGCGGGTCAAGCGCACAGGAGGCACAGAGTAGGCCCCGGCGGCGCTCACGACCCGGGCGGACGGACGGCGGCGAAGCGGCGGCGGATGCGCCGCATCAGGTCGTCGCGCAGGCTGCGATAGGCGTCCAGCCGCACCTCGCGGCTCGCCTCGACCAGGGAGGGATCGGGCATGTGCCAGAACTCGATCGCGACGTCCATCGTCCGGGTCAGCTCGACCGCGCTGTGCTGGGCCTCGGGCGAGAGCGAGATGACCAGATCGAAGAAGTCATCCTCCAGGTCGTCGAAGCCCTTGGGCGCATGGCGGGAGAGGTCGATGCCGATCTCGTCCATTACGGCGACCGCGAACGGGTCCATCCCCAGCGGCCGCACCCCGCAACTGTCGACATAGATCTTGTGGCCGGCGAGGTACTTCAGGATCCCCTCGGCCATGGGCGAGCGGATCGCGTTGTGCGTGCAGGCGAACAGCACGCTGCCGGGTACCTCCCCTGGCACCGCGCCATCCATCAGCGTCGCAGCGACAGGACGCAGACCAGGGTGAACAGCCGCCGCGCCGTCTGGGCATCGACGTCGGCCTTCTCCACCAGCGCTTCCCGAAGCAGTTCCGCTCCCTCGTTGTGCAGGCCGCGCCTGGCCATGTCGATCGATTCGATCCGGGATGGCGGGGCGCCGCGAATGGCCTGGAAGTAGCTGTCGCAGATGATGAAATAGTCCTTGATCACCCGGCGCAGCGGCCGCACCGCCAAGATCAGCTCGCGCTGCGCGCGGCTGTCCCGCTGGACTACGTCCATCACCAGATTGTTGTCGCGCAAGGACAGCGCCACCTCGTAGGGCCCGGGGAATCCGTCCTTCAGCAGGAAGGAATTGTCCTCCAGCAGGTCAAAGATCGCGACATTGCGCTCGTGCTGCACCTCCGGCGTCCAGCGCACTACGCTTCCTTGGTCGAGTTCGATCGCGACGATCCGGTCGGGGCCGTCGGACCGCCTGGTCACCTCGCCCCCCGCAGCCGGATCGCGTTGGCGTGCCCGTCCAGCCCCTCCGCCTCGGCCAGGATTCTGGCCGCATCGGCCAGTTGCCGAAAGCCTGGCTCGTCGCAGCCGAGCAGGGTGGTACGCTTCATGAAGTCGTAGACCGATAGGCCGGACGAGAACCGGGCGCTGCGCGACGTGGGCAGCACATGGTTGGGCCCGCCGACATAGTCGCCGATCACTTCTGGCGTCCAGCTGCCCAGGAAGATCGCCCCGGCATGGCGCACCTTGGCCGCCAGCGCATCCGCGTCCTCGACCATCAGCTCCAGATGCTCCGGCGCCAGCCGGTCGACCAGCGGCACCGCCTCGTCCAGCCCGCCCACCAGGATGACCACGCCCAGATCCGCCAGGCTTCGGGCCGCGATCGCCCGGCGGGGTGCCGAGCTGAGCTGCCGCTCGACCTCGACCGGCACCTGGCGTGCCAGGTCCGGGTCGTCGGTGATCAGGATGCTCTGCGCCAGCACGTCGTGCTCGGCCTGGGCGATCAGGTCGGCCGCGACCAGGTCGGCACGGGCACTGCGGTCGGCCACGATCACGACCTCGCTGGGCCCGGCAATCATGTCGATCCCGACCACGCCGAACACTTGGCGCTTGGCTTCCGCCACATAGGCGTTGCCCGGGCCGGTGATCTTGTCGACCGGGCGGATCGTGCCCGTACCGAACGCCAGCGCCGCGATCGCCTGCGCCCCCCCGATCCGGTAAATCTCGTCCACCCCGGCCAGCCGGCAGGCGGCCAGCACCAGGGGGTTGCTCTGCCCGTCCGGTGTCGGGGCCGCCACCACCAGCCGCCGGCAGCCGGCTACCCGGGCCGGGATCGCGTTCATCAGCACCGAGGACGGGTAGGCGGCCGTGCCCCCCGGCACGTAGAGGCCCACGGCACCGATCGCCGTCCAGCGCTGGCCCAGCCGGACCCCGGCCTCGTCCGTCCAGGCGAGCGGCTCCGGCTTCTGACGGGAATGGAAGGCCTCGATCCGTGCCGCCGCCACCTCCAGGGCCTGCAACTGATCGAGCGGGCAGGCCGTCCAGGCACGGTCCAGCTCGGCCGGCTCGACACGCAGGCCAGCCTCGCCCGGGGCGAACCGGTCGAACCGCCGGGTCAGCTCCAGCAGTGCCGTATCGCCGCGGCGGCGCACGTCCTGGATGATTGCCTGGACGGCAGCACCGACATCGCCCGCCTCGTCGTGACGGCGTTCGGCCAGTGCGGCGAAGCTGGCGGGAAAGTCGGGCGCGCGCGAATCGAGGAAGCGCAAGCGATGAAACTCCGGATCGGCCAGCCGGGCCCGGCGGCCGGGACCCCCTGCCGGCTGCTCTAGGCGGCGTTGAAATGGTCGCAGGGGCTGATCTGGCAGGGCACCGGATCGCTGAAATCGTCGAGCTTGGCGCGGACCGCCGGCACCTGGAGGCGGATCGTCCCCTGGCCTGCGAACACCAGGTCCACGAACAGATCGGTACCCGGGCCGGGTTCCGTGGCGATGGTCAACAGGTTGAGTTCCGCCAGCCGGGCGGTCTCGTCGATGCCGCGGTAGCGGACCCTGGCCACCTCGTCGACCACCAGGGCCGCCGAGCATTCGGTCAGGCCCTCGCAGCGGCTGGTGTCGCGGTACTGCTCGCGGCGGTAGCGGATGAAGGCGATCATGAAGCGCCTGGTCGCCGGGTCATAGGCCATCTCGGCCACGCAGGTGCGCGCGTCCTGGAGGAACGCGGCGATCACCGCCAGATCCTCGACATCCGTCGCCTGCAGGCGCACGCGTTTCTCGGCCAAGTCTCGCCCTCCGTCAGCCGGCCCGCTCGATCCGGGCCCCCACGCCGCGCAGCTTCTCTTCGAGCCGCTCGTATCCCCTATCCAGATGGTAGACGCGGTTGACGGTTGTAGGGCCGGATGCGGCCAGACCTGCAAGAACCAGCGAGACTGAGGCGCGCAGGTCAGTCGCCATCACCGGTGCGCCGGTGAGCCTTGCCTGCCCACGCACCAGGGCGGAGCCGCCATGCACGGTGATTCTGGCCCCCATTCGTGCCAGTTCCGGGACATGCATGAAGCGGTTCTCGAAGATCGTCTCGGTGATCATCGAGGCACCCTCGGCCAGGCACATCAGCGCCATGAACTGGGCCTGCAGGTCGGTGGCAAATCCCGGGAACGGCCGAGTCATCACGTCCACGCCCCTGAGCCCGCCATTGCCGAGATGCACCAACAGGCCGGCCTCGCCGTCGGCCAGCACCAGGCCCGCCTCCTCCAGCCGCTCGGTCGCCACCCCCAGGTCCTGGGCGCGCACATCCTGCAGGACCAGCCGGCCATTGGTGATGCCGGCCGCCATCGCATAGGTGCCGGCCTCGATCCGGTCGGCGATGATCCGGTGCCTGGCACCACCGAGCGCCGCCTGGCCCTGGATCGTGAGCGTGGCGCTGCCGGCCCCCTCGATCCGGGCACCCATCGCATTCAGCAGCCGGGCCAGGTCCACGATCTCGGGCTCGCGGGCGGCATCCAGGATCACCGTCTCGCCGTCCGCCAGGCAGGCCGCCATCATCAGGTTCTCGGTGGCGCCCACCGAGGGCTGCGGCAGCTTGATCTCGGCCCCCTTCAGCCCCCTGGGTGCGGTCGCCTGCACATAGCCCTGCTCCAGGGCGATCACCGCCCCCATGCGCTCCAGGCCCATCAGGTGCAGGTCGATCGGCCGGGTCCCGATGGCGCAGCCGCCCGGCAGGGACACCGCCGCCTCACCCTGGCGCGCCAGCATCGGCCCCAGCACCAGGACGGATGCGCGCATCCGGCGCACGAGGTCATAAGGGGCGGTGGTCGACATGAGCTGTTCGGTCTGCAGCCGCAGCGTGCCGGGTGCGCCCGGCTGCATGGTCGATGCGGTGCCGAGCCGCTGCAGGAGCCGCTGCATCGTGCCGACATCCGCGACGTCGGGCACGTTGGACAGTTCGACCGGCTGATTGGTCAGCAGGGTTGCGGCCATCAGCGGCAGGGCGGCGTTCTTCGCCCCGCTCACCTGGATCCGGCCTTCGAGCGGAACCCCGCCCTCGATGATGATCCGGTCCATCACATCTTCGGCAGGGTCACGCCCCGCTGCCCCATATACTTGCCGGCCCGGTCGGCATAGCTGATCTCGGGCGCGCTCGCCCCCTGGAGGAACAGGAACTGGCAGATGCCCTCATCCGCATAGACCTTGGCGGGCAGCGGCGTGGTGTTGGAGATCTCCAGCGTGACATGGCCCTCCCATTCCGGCTCCAGCGGGGTGACGTTCACGATGATGCCGCAGCGCGCATAGGTCGACTTGCCCAGGCAGATCACCAGCACGTCGCGCGGAATCCGGAAATACTCGACCGTGCGTGCCAGCGCGAAGCTGTTGGGCGGCACCACGCAGAACGGCCCGTCGCGCTCGACGAAGCTCTGTGCAGAGAAGTTCTTGGGATCCACCAGCGCGTTGTCGACATTGGTGAAGATCCGGAACTCGCGCGCGAGGCGGGCATCATAGCCGTAGGAGGACAGGCCATAGGAGATCAGCCGCTCCTTGCCCTCGACCCTGGTCTGCCGCTCGACGAACGGCTCGATCATGCCGTGCTCCAGACACTGCTGCCGGATCCAGTGGTCGGGCATGATCGACATGTGGCA
>NZ_WUJP01000396.1 GCF_009806515.1 Geminicoccus flavidas
TCGTCCAGAAGAAGAAGGCGTTGGCGCCGGCAGGACCCGGCCGCGTCCGTCAGCACATGCTGACATGATCGGCGCTTCTACCGCAGGTGCAGAAGCGGTCAACGGTGCTGGCCGTCCCCCGGCTCCACCCGCTCGGGCGCGTCCCCGCCGGCCGGCTGCGCCCGCTCCTGCCGCGCCCGTTCCTGCGCCTTGCGCCGCTTCAGGTTCTCGCGCATCGCCGCTGCCAGCCGTGCTGCGCGCTCCTCCTTTGCCGTCCTGCCCCCGACCTTGTCCATCGCCACGCTACCCCTTGCCACGCCGCGGCACCCGTGGCATCTAGCGCGCGCCGCAGCAAGGGGTCACCCCC
>NZ_WUJP01000397.1 GCF_009806515.1 Geminicoccus flavidas
TGACGCACGCGATGCGCTGTCGTAGCTCAGTCGGTAGAGCGCGTCCTTGGTAAGGACGAGGTCGCTGGTTCGATTCCAGTCGACAGCACCATTTTCCCTCCTGGATTTACCGCACAGACGATGTCCGGCGACTGTACGGCGCGCGCCGGCTTTGACAGTGCAGATCGGTGCGCCAGCCCGCCTGCATGAGCGGCCTTGCAGCTTTGACATACATGCCGCTGCCGCTTTCGCCTCTCAAATACCCCAGCTGGTTCAGGCCATTTCTACGGCTGGACGGCCGTGAACACGAAGTTGCCGCGAGGAACTTTCCACCGGGGAAGTCCCCCACACCAGCAATTGTGTCCTTGCTGCGGTTCAAGGTCATGCGTGGGATTGTGATCTTGATCCCATCCTGCACAATACATCCCGAGAAGACGCAGGCTGTCGTTCCAGACAGCTGGAAATACCCCATAGCGGTCGGTTTCCACCCCAATTATTACGGCAGAACGACTGCCCATTGAAGTCCATGACGCCATTTGACTTAATGTTGAAGTTGCATGCAGATCAGAGGGATTCACGCCTCTCTGGTAGGTCTGCAGATATGCTTGCCATTCATCAGCAATATCACTCTGCTGGCACGCCGCCACTGCCTGACCGCCGATCAGGCACGCAGTTAGCGCAACGGCGACACGCCGCATGTAGTTCTTATTCATCATTACATCATCCATATCAAAAATTCTGCGTCGCACAGAATTTGAGGCACTCGTCATGCTGGCGACCAAGAGCATGGCCGGCACTATAGACAGTAACGCCGATACAATCTTGAAAGCTCGCCACTCGTCCCAGATCCACTTTCAGCAGGACATCCGGCCACAGGCGAACAAGATATTCTGGGAAACTAATGAAACATCAACGAATATCCGGTAGGCGGTCGGCGGCCTCACAGTGGCTCCGGCCTCCTGGACACATGGGCCGCAGCCATCCGGTTGGCCTGGGCGAGGCTCTGCGCGAAGGACCCGCCCGCGGCCAGCGCAGCGACCAGAGTACCCATGAAGGCGTCACCGGCCCCATGGGTACTGACCAGCTCGACCGGCAAGGCCTCCAGGGCCACCGGCGGCTGGCCCGGCGCCATGGCGGCCACCCCCGCGTCGCCGGCCGTGACAATCGCGATGGGAAAACGGGCGGCCAGCGCCTGAGCCGCCTTCGTAGCCGAGGCGAGGTCGGTCACCGGCACAGCTGAAAGCGCCTCGGCCTCAAGCGCGTTCACGACCAGGAGGTCGACCAGCGCGACGAGTTCATCGGAAAGGGGCCGGAAGGGCGCGGCGTTCAGGCAGACGGTGGCCCCGACCCGATGCGCCGCGCCGGCTGCAGCCAGGTTCAGGCGGTCCGGGATCTCGTTCTGGAGGATGAGCGCCCGGACGTCCCGCCAGAGGTCCGCTTCCTCCAGATGCGCCGGATCGAGATGGAGGTTGGCGCCCGACACGATCACGGCGCCATAGTCGCCGCCGGCATCGGAGATCGCGACGCTCATGCCCGAGCCGATGCCGGCCAGCTTCCGGACGTGGGCGGCCTCGACCCCGCCAGCCTGGAGAGCTTCCAGCAGGAATCGGCCGAACTCATCGTCGCCGACCGCGCCGGCCATCCGGACCCGGGCGCCGGCCTGCGCCGCCGCCACCGCCTGATTGCCGCCCTTGCCGCCGAACTTCGGGCGCCAACCATGGCCGGTGACGGTCTCGCCCTTGCGCGGCCGGTCCGGCGCGTCGACCATGATGTCGTAGTGCAGGCTGCCGACCACCACGATGACCGGCTTCTCGGCATTGCTCATGGGATAGGCCACCCGGCAGTGACCGTCACGACGCCGGTCCCGCCCCGGCCGCCTGTGCCCCCGGCCCGGCACTGCCGATCAGCGCCTCGTTGACGATGCGCTGGCTGGCGACCGCGTCCTGGCTGAGCTGGGCCTCGCCCAGGCGGTGATCGGCATCGAGCTGGTCGACCACGGCCAGCAGGCGGCGCACCGTCGCGATGTTCGCCTGGCACTCCGCCACCGGGTCCAGGCCCGAGACGTCGGGGAAAGTGTCGAAGTAGAGGGCGCCGGCATAGCCGTCGCGGCGGATCTGCCGCAGCAATTCCAGGGTCGCGCGCAGATGGACGGCGCCCACCATCAGTCCATCGTCGCGCTTGGCGAAGCCGTCATTGAGGTGGACGCCCAGCAGCCGGCTGCGGCGGTGGATCAGGTGAGCGGCATAGGCCGGCTGTTCACCGGCATAGAGGGCGTGCGCGAAGTCGATGGTCACCCCGAGATTGGGCGCGCCCGCCTCGGCGATGGCGAGCAGCGTGGTCGCGGCATCGCGCAGCAGGCTGTGGGCTCGCGGCTCGTCGGGCTTGTACTCGATGCTGATCCGGCAGTCCGGATCGTGCGCCGCGACCTCACGGATGCCCGCGACCTCCAGTTCCCAGGCCTGCGCGTAGTCCAGCTGAAAATTATAGTCGAAGCCGTCCTGGCCGAGCCAGATCGTCATCAGATCCGCACCCATGGCGCGCGCCACGTCGATGCCCCGCTTGGTCAGCTCGATCGCCTCCCGCCGCACAGCCGGATCCGGGTTGGTGAAGGCGCCGAGCTTGAAGGCCGGGTTGGTGTAGTAGCGCATGGCCAGCCCGTTGAGCGACAGGCCGAGATCGCCGATGCGCCGGGCGAGCGCTGCGGGCTCTTCCGTGACATGGTCGGGAAAGTTCAGGTCGA
>NZ_WUJP01001082.1 GCF_009806515.1 Geminicoccus flavidas
TCGCTGCGCAGCAGGCGGTACAGATCTTCCAGGTTCATGCCTGCCACCTTTCCTGATCGAGTGCCGGCTTTGGCAACCGGTAGCAGGCTCTCGCGTTTCCTTCCGGCCCGCACTGTTCAGAGGAAAATGGTGCAAAAGGCCCTCTTCACCCTGGACGACATCCTCACCTGCGGTGCCAACGAACTCACGGTCGCTTGTAGTTCTTTAGGAAACGATTGATGAACCATATAAGTTTATCTGCGTCATCTCTCAGTAAAATCTGAGCATAAAGAACGTAACCCGGAACTTTCAGTGCCAGGTACTGGTTGGTCAGCCCGACGATCTTCGCGAGGCAGGCCAGACCAGCAGGATCTGTCTAGTTCATTCAGAGCTGAGATAGAGGCCAGTTCCACGATCGCCCGGCGCACGCCGTGCATCAGTGAAGGTCTTATTCGATGTTCAGCCAGCGAGTTTCGCTGTGGCATCAACCAGTACGGGGCCAGTATGCGACCTGAGTCACTCGAATTCCTAAAGGCTATCATAGGCACGCCCTCACCTAGCGGCTACGAGCAGCCAGTCGCCAGACTATACCGGGAATATACTGACCGTTTCGCCCATCAGGTCACTACGGATGTACATGGCAATGTGACCGCGGCGCTCAACCCAGACGCGCCGATGAAGGTCATGCTGTCAGGGCACATGGATGAGATCGGGTTCATCGTCCACTACATCAGCGACGAGGGCCTTCTGTATTTCAGCGGCATCGGCGGGCACGACGGTGTGATCCCGGTCGGGCAGAGGGTATGGGTGCATGGCAAGGAGCGCGTGGCAGGCGTTGTCGGGCGCAAGGCCATCCATCTGCTCGAGGAGGAAGAGCGCAAGAAGAAGCCCGAGCTGAAGGACCTTTGGATCGATATCGGAGCGACCTCGCGCTCGGAAGTCGAAGCGGTCGTTCAGCTTGGCGACGTGGTGACCTATCAGTATGAATTCCAGCAGCTAATGGGAGGCCGTGCCACTGCACGGGGATTCGACAATAAAGCCGGCACGTTCATTGTGGCTGAGGCATTTCGACTTCTGAAGGAGAAGCAGGCGCTGGACCCCGGCGTAGGTGTTTATGCCGTCGCAACGGTACAGGAAGAAATAGGGTCTCGGGGTGCACGAACGTCTGCCTTCAGCGTCAATGCACAGACAGGCCTCGCCGTCGATATGGATCATGCGGTGGACTATCCTGGGGTGAGCAAGTCCCGATATGGGCAGATGGACATCGGCAAGGGGCCGAGTGTGTCTCGTGGTGCGAACACGAATCCCGTGGTGTTCGCACTCATCACCGAAGCTGCACGACAGGAAGGCATCCCGTATCAAGTAGGCGTGGCGGCCGGGGCAACCCCTACAGATGCGAATGCGATGCAAATCAACCGAGGTGGGATGGCGACGGGTCTGCTCGGCGTGCCGCTGCGTTACATGCATACGCCTTGCGAGCTACTGAGCCTGAAGGATGTGGAGGATTGTGCCCGCCTGATGGCCGCGTACTGCGAGCGCGTTTCACCTGACACGGACTTCACGCCTCGATGAGGGCTAGACGGCTACCTGATCACCGTAAGGTGCGAGTGCCTGCTCCAGCTGCTCAAAAGGCTTCAAGTCGACGATTGGCTTTCCACTGTTGGGCACATCTGCCGGCATACCTTCTGGGGCCAACGAGCGCTTCATCTTCCACCACGAGGACCGAGAGTATCTGAGACAATTCCCGGCTCCAGATAATTGAGTCATAATGAATCGTGAAGAGAAGATGAAGTTTCCGGGCGGTGGTTCATCCTGTTGTGCAGAGTGCATGACTTCGAAAACTAATGCCCGCGTCAGCAGCCTATTATCGCAGCGCAGGCAAAACCTGGGCACCGAAGGCATCGATGAAGGCCTGCTGGTTGCGGCCGACCTGATGCAATTGAATCTCCTCGAAGCCGAGTTCGACCAGCTCCGTGATACGTGCGGCGTGCCATCCAAGGTCAGCGGAGATCCAAACGGAGTTCCGCAGGTCCTCCGGCTTCACAAAACGCGTGGCAGTATCAAAGTCCTCCGGCGTCCGCAATTCCCAATTTACTTCACCGCCTAGAACATTAGTCCGCCACTGCTCATGTGCACCAAGGAGTGCTTCGTCCTCCGTCGCTGCCCAGTTCAGCCCGACTTGAACCACCAGCGGCTTGCCTTCGCCACCACCACGTCGGAAGGCGGTGATCACCTTGCGCATCTGCTCCAGGTCCGCGGAGACCGTCAGCAGTCCATCCGCCCAGGCACCGACCGCCTCTGCCGTCGCCTCGGTTACTGCAGCTCCCAGGAGCGCCGGTGGGTGGACGGGACGGCTGTAGAGCTTCGCTTCTATCGCCGTGACACGACCTCGATGTGTTACAGTTTCGCCGCGCAGCAGCGCGCGGATGATATCAGCGCATTCACGTAGGCGAAGGTTGCGCTCCGACTTCTCCGGCCAAGCGAGGCCGGTGATGTCCTCGTTCAGGCGCTGGCCACTGCCAAGGGCGAGCCAGAAACGGTTCGGGAACATCTCCGCCAAGGTCGCCGCGGCTTGGGCGATGATGGCTGGATGATAGCGGTAGCCCGGTGCCGAGATGACGCCCATGGACAACTCCGTGACGGCCATGGCCGCACCAAGCCAGGACCAAGCAAACCCGGAATGGTTCTGAGCTTTGCCCCAGGGGCGAAAGTGATCGGAGGACATGGCACAATCGAAGCCAACAGCCTCGGCCTGCTGCACGAGGGCAAGCAGCTCCGAAGGAGCGAACTGTTCGTGAGAGGCGTGGAAGCCGATACGGACAGAGGATGTCATGATCCAGCCACCCTCAGGGCATGGAGCAGGCAGGCGACGGTACCGCCTGATCTCCGGCAGGCCTGGAAGAACGATCGGTGCGGTCCTTGGTCCGACACAGGTTCCTTGCGTCGGTGGCTTGCCTCAACCACTGCTTGTGGCTCCAGGCCGCGGCGTGCTGCGCTCGGTGTGGAAGATGTCGGCGATCTCGATAAAACGTGGCCGCTCTGCCAGTTCTTCCAGCGTCATGGAGAGACGCCGTCGCCAGTTGGGATGCTCGTCGGAGGTGGCGGGAACATTCACCTGATCTGCCTCGTCGGTCAGGTCGTCGATCTGCGCCATGGCCAGCATCGAGGGACTGCGAGCGAGAAAGGCATGTGCCGCGCGCGCTAGGGTAGGAATGTCCGGCTCCTCCTCATCCAGAAGCTTCTCCCGCCGCAGGGCCTGCAGCAGCTGGGCCTGATCACGCTGCCGCGCCGCACGCTGCCGCCCCGCTTCTTCGGGGTCAGGATAAAGGCCCAGGCGCTCCTTCAGTCCGATGTCGCGGCTCTCCCACCAGCCACGGAGGGTAGGCAGGTCATGGCTGCCGACCACGGCCAGCGCCAGGGACGGATATGCGTCTGGTGGCAGGAAAGCACCTGTCTGGCCGTCTTGCTCGAAGAACAGCACGCGGTAGGATAGGACATTGGCCTCCGCCATTCGCTCCCGAAAGCCCTCTGGCACGGTGCCCAAATCCTCGCCAACGACCAGGCAGTGCTGGCGATGGCTTTCCAGGGCCAGGATGCCGGTCAGATCGTCGACCGGGTAGGCCACGTAGGCGCCGGTCGAGGGCTTCTGTCCCTGCGGCACCCAGTACAGATGCTGCAGGCCCATGACATGGTCGATTCGCAGGCCGCCAGCATGGCGCATGTTGGCGCGGATCAACTCGATGAAACTGCGATAGCCCTCCTCGCGCAGCGCGCGCGGGTGGAAGGGGGGCAGGCCCCAGTCCTGGCCGGCCGGATTGTAGATGTCAGGTGGTGCCCCGACCTGGGCCTTGGACACGACAGCTGCGGCATTCGTCCAAGTCTCCGCACCTGCACGGTCGGCACCGACCGCCAGGTCGCGGTATAGACCTACCGCCATGCCCTGTTCTCCCGCCGCTGCCGCCGCAGCACCAAGCTGGCTGTCGGCCACCCACTGCAGCCAAGCGAGGAAGTTCAGGCGCTGCCGGTTCTCCGCAGCGAACCTGGCGACAGCGGTTGACGTCGGGTCCCGATACCCTTGGGGCCAGCAACGCCAGTCAGCCTGCGCGGGATCATTCCCGGCAAAATGCTCGCGCAATGCCAAGAACAGGCAATTTTGCTCCAGCACATCGCCCAACTCCTCCCGGAAGGCTTCGAAAGCATTCCAGCGAACCTGGTTGGTGGCGGTCCGGCAGGAATGGAACAGCGCCTCCAGTACCGAAAGCTTGATCTCGGTGACCTTCACGTAGTCCACCAGATGTTCCGCTCGACATGCCTCCAGCTCCCGAAGGAATGCGTCGGAGGCGACCCGCTCCCGCATCTCCGGGCAGTCCTGCAACTCGGGCACGGCCATGACATCGATGTTGAGGATGTTGAGAAGCAAACGGCTGGCCGGCGAGTAGGGACTGGCGTGTTCTGGATTATCGTGGAACATCGCGTGCAATGGGTTGAGGCCGATCACATCGGCCCCGCGCGCTGCCGAGAGTTCCACCAGGCTGCGCAGGTCGCCGAAGTCGCCGATCCCCCAGTCGCTGTTCGAACGCAGGAGGTAGAGCTGTGCTGCGATGCCCCAAAGCCGCTTGCCCTGTTCCAGGGTGGGCGGCAGCCAGCACCGGCCGGGGCTGATCACCAACGTAGTCGCGGCACTACCCGGGTCTACCCGCAATTGATGGTAGCCCCAAGGCAGATCGTTTCCCAGCGCCAGGAGGCGGCGCTGGAGGTCCCGGCCTTCAACACTGAACTGGGCAACAAACGGGAGCCGATCGAACTCAGCCTGGCCTGCGCGCTCCGATCCGTCCTCCAGCCTCAGGTGCCAGGAGATCTGTCTGACATCAGCAGGCAGAGTGATCTCGATGGCGGGTGGACCTGCATTCAGCCGCAGGACCGCTACCGAAGGCAGGGGGCGCAGCCATTCCTCACGGTTCAGGGCCTCTAGCGCGACTGTCGCCTCTGCATCGTCCGCCACCTCCACGCCCATCGCGGCTAAGAGGCTCCGCTTCGTGTCGGCGCTGGAGGGCACGATCTCGCCGCGGGCGTTGCGGAACTCCGGTTCAATGCCCATCCGCTCCGCGAGCCTATCCAGAGCGGAGGTTTCGGGCCCACTGGACGAGCCCGAGCCGTCAGCTGCATCCTCGATGCTCCAGCGAATCGTCCAGGCGCCAAAGCTGCCTTCGTCACCAGCTTCGCCCTCCTGCCAGACCACCCGACCGGAGGCAGGTGGGAAGCCTTCTACCCGCCGGGCCGAAAGATTTGCTGCAAGAACCAGAGTGCTGTCACCTTGGCTCAGTGGCCAGCGCACAACCACCCCACCTTCCCCGATCACCTCGTAGCGCCCGCCAGCACGAATACCATCAAGGCGCGGCATGATCTCGGCGTGCCGGGTAGCGATCACCCGGCGGTACCAATCCAGCCAGGCGGTATGAGCCGGTCGTGCGACGTCGTCCCAGCGAAGCTTGGCCGCGATGAAGGTGTCTTCGGCCGTGGGATCAGGGATGCGCTCCCGCTTCGCCGGATCCTGGAACTCTGGAAAGCTAGCGAACTCTTCGCGCCGTCCCTTGCGCACTGCATCGGCAAGCTCGGGGCCAAAGTCGCAGAAGAAGGGAAACGGCTGTGCAGCACCCCATTCCTCACCCATGAACAGCATCGGCACCTGCGGGAGCAGGAGATAGACGGCGGCCACCGCGCGCACCGCTTCTTCCGGGGCGAAGGCGGTCAGGCGATCGCCAAAGGCCCGGTTGCCGACCTGATCGTGGTTCTGGATGAAGGCCACAAAAGCAGTAGGTGGCAGGTCACTGCTTGGCTCTCCGCGTGCGTGGCCGCGATAGGGCATCAGCTCGCCCTGAAAGGCAAAGCCCTCCGCCAAGGCACGACCCAGCTTCTCCGTGTCACCAAGATAGTCCGCATAGTAGCCCTTGGCTTCACCGCTCGCTGCGACGTGCAGAACGTGGTGGACGTCGTCGTTCCACTGCGCGCTGTACCAGCGGGGCTGCCGCTCCCCGTTCCGGGTCAGGCGGCTCGCCTGATTTTCCTCGTTCTCCAAGACCAAGTGGATCGGACGATCCGGTACCGCGGCGCGGACGCGTTCGGCCAATTCTTGCAGCAGGTGCTTCGGGCTGTCGTCCATGATCGCGTGGACCGCGTCCAGCCGCAGCCCGTCGAGGTGGAACTCCTCGATCCAGGTCAGCGCGTTGTGGACGAGGAAGTCGCGCACCGGGCCGCTCTCGGACCCGTCCATGTTGATGGCGGCACCCCAGGGTGTCTCGTGCCGGTCGGTGAAGGCCTCGCAGGCGATGGCGTGGAGGTAGTTACCTTCTGGCCCAAAGTGGTTGTAGACCACGTCGAGCAGCACCATCAGGCCGCGCTGATGCGCCGCCTCCACCAGGGCCTTCAGATCGTCTGGCCGTCCGTAAGTGGAGTCGGGCGCATAGGGCAGCACGCCATCGTAGCCCCAGTTCCGTTTCCCCGGGAAATCCGCGATCGGCATGATCTCGATGGCGGTGATACCTAGCGCCACGAGATGGTCGAACTTGTCGATGGCGGCGCGGAAAGTGCCTTCCGGTGTGAAGGTGCCGACGTGCAACTCGTAGACGACAGCCTCGTGCCATGGGCGGCTCAACCAGCCCTTGTCCTGCCAGTCATAGGTGGTCGGGTCGATCACCTCGCTTGGTCCGTGCACGTCCTCCGGCTGATAGCGCGAGGCCGGGTCCGGTACACGCAAGCCGTCTGAAAGCACGAACCGGTAGCGCGTGCCAGCCTTTGCGAGGGCCGTGACCAGTTCGTGCCAGCCCTCGCTAACGCTGTGCATCCGCAGCGGCTCTGCCGCTCCATCCAGTTCCAGTCCAATCGAGCCATGCGACGGGGCCCAGAGACGGAACCGCACCCTGCCGTCCGGCTGTACCTCTGCCCCGAAGGGCATGCGATGCACGCGTGTTGTCATTGCCTGCCCTCTGCATCCAGCAGCGCCAGCACGCCACGTACAGGAATCGCCAGCCAATCCGGCCGGTTGGCCAGCTCGTAAGCAACTTCGTAGAGCGCCTTTTCCAGCATGAAGAAGTCCACCACCTGCTCGGCATCGGCACGCTCCGAAGGACAACCGGCCGCATCATGGGCAGCATCGAGGTAGGCGTCGAGGTAGGTGCGAGAAGCGATCGGCTCCCATTCCCTCAAGCGCTGGAGAGCCGCTTCCCGATCTGCCGCAGGCAAGGCTTGCGGAAGCGAGCGCTCGGCCGCTGCCACTGCGTAGGCAATAGACCGAAGCATGCCAGCGACATCGCGCAATGCCGCGTGCTTAGCCCGCCGCACTGCTAGGGGACGCAGCGGCTCGCCCTCGAAATCCACGATCACGGCATCCTCATCCGTGACCAGCACCTGACCGAGGTGATAGTCGCCATGATGGCGGGTCCTGGCGAAGGTGGAAACGTTGGGGAGTCCTGCCTGAAGACGCTTCATCAGCACTTCGCGCTGAGCAAGCAGAGCTCTCACTGGATCGAGAGTCTCGAGCTCCAGTCGCTCCTCCGCCGCCGCAAGGCCGTCCAGGGCGTGGTGCGCCATCTCCTGGGCAGCCCCGATCCAATCCTTCATGTCCTGAGGCTGTACTGGCTCTGGGCAGAAGGCAGGGTCATCCGTAGTGATCCCGAAGGCAGCATGCATCTCCGCCGTCCGCTGACCAAGCCGGCGCAGCCAGCTGACCGCCTCCTCGGTGGCCTTGGTGCCATCCCCATCCTGTGCCGAGAGCCGTGATAGCCGCTCCAGCATCCAGGACCAACCATCCCCATGATTGGCGACAAAGGCCTGGAGAATGGACAAGGCGACAGGTTCACGACCGGTCCTACTGCCCAACTCGACCCAGCCCAGAAGGGCTGGGGTAGCCATGAAACCGGCCTCGCCGGTCAGGAACTGACTGACCTCCAGCTCCGGGTGGATGCCCTCCTCCAGCTTTCGGATCACTTTCAGGATCGTACTATCGCCGATGCGAATGGAGGTGTTCGACTGCTCGGCACTTCCCCGGCGGATGCTATAGGCGCCACCCGACGCCAAGCCAGTTTCAGCCAGCTGCTCCGTTCGTCTGGCGTGAAGCTCCAATTCCCCTGATGCCTTGTCGTCATTCCGTAGCAGAGCCTCCATCCAGGCATGGACGAAGGTGTCCACAGAGAAGGCTTCCACCAGCCGAATTATCTCCCCGCTGTTCGTACGCGATGTCGCGATCACCTGGGCTGTCTCGGACAACCCCTCCGTGACCAGAGCGAGTGGCACAAAGAGCTTCATGGGCACCTGACCCGGCGGCGTTACCTGCCATATGGCGACCACCGACGGCAGATCCGGCACGGGAAACGGAACGAGGGCCGAAAGAGTGACCTCAGGTCGGCCGGCATCCTTGGCAGGATACCAGCGCCGTTGCAGGAGAAAGTCCGGCAGCGCCGCTTCCGCTGCCGCCTCTACTCCCGAAGGCCAGATGGAGCCGTCGTTGTTCATAATGGAACGGAACAAGTGCGACACGGGAGACCTTCAGCATTGAGTAGAGTGGGAAGAACCAATACTCCTCGAAGACGTTCCAGAGCTGTTAAATAAACTTTTGAACGGAAGCAGGACGACTCATCCAGCCAAGCTGGCTCCTGCATCCAGCAGGATATTGCCAATATCTACCGGGTGATTTTCGTTACAAATTCGGCAATCTAGTTAATCGATTTGCATATAGCAAGTGCATTGCTTGTAAGTGAAGATTATTTTTTCTAGTTTATTATATTGTTTGGGGAAATAGTATAGTATAGTTTAGATCTACGCTCTGCTGGTGGAAGCATACGGATGTGCACTCAGACTCGGAGTTGGCGTCCTATCCTGATGCCGTGCGCCTGCCAGAATGCGTGAGGCGGCGCGTGGCGCTATCTTGTCCACCGCCTTCTTCATTAGGGTGTACCCCAGCAAGACGGCTGATCGAGACGCCCTCTCCTGTCTCACATGGGTTGTTCTTGATCTTCCG
>NZ_WUJP01001083.1 GCF_009806515.1 Geminicoccus flavidas
GCCGGCCATAGGCCGCGAACATCGAACCCACCACACCAGCGGGGAACAGGGCTTCCACCACGTCCCAGGAGGCCAGCAAGTCGCCTTCCTCCTCGACGACATGGTGGTCGATGGCGACCTGCGGGGTCTGGGTGATGGCGTGAAGGGTGCGGCCGAGCCAGGCGAGCGGCGAGCGGCCGCCCAGCACCTGGTGGCCCAGCGTGCTGGTGAACACCGCGGTGGCGGGCGTGATGTCCGGACGGTGGCGGCGCAGCTCGCGCATGACCCGCACGCCGCTCATCGCGGCATGGTCCAGGTCCTGCGCCAGGCGCTTCTGCAGGGCGGCGGCGCGCCCGGCGAAGCTGGCGGGCGTGGTGTCCACCTCCAGCAGGATCGTCGAGGTGAAGTCGCCGACGACGTGCGCCATGCCGGGCGGGGCGGCGAAGGTGGTCAGGACGATCAGGAAGCCCGGCTGCCGGGAAAAGGCGGCCAGGATGTCGCCATAGGCGGTGGCGAGCAGGGCAGACGGCGTGATGCCGCGCTGCCGGGCGGCCTCCTTCAGGCCCGTCCAGGCCTCGGCGGGGATGCGATGGGTGTGGCGAGTGAAGCGGGGCGGGCCCTCCAGAGGCCGGCGCGGCAGGTCGGGCCCGCCCGGCAGGGTTGGCAGGCGCGCGTGCCAGTAGGCTTCCGCGGCACCGGCACCACGGCGGGCCAGTGCCCAGCAGTGCTGGGCGAAGCTCGCCTCGGGTGCCAGCAGCACCGCGTCGGGATCACAGGTGAGCGTGCCCCACTCGCGGAACAGCTGCACCAGGCTCACCGCATCGGCGATCAGGAGGTCGACGCCGACATGGAGGCGGACCCGGCCGTCCAGCAGGGTCGCGCGGATGTCGAACAGCGGCCAGCTGCCCGGGTCGAACACGTGGTGCGAGCGCTCGGCGCGGATCGCGTCCAGCTTACGGGCGGCTTCGGGATCGCCGCGCAGGTCGGTGACCTCGATCCGGTAATGGGGCACCTCGGACAGGACCTGCTGCCGGTCGCCGGTGAACACCGCGCGCAGCATGGGATGGCGGCGGACCAGCCGGTTCCAGGCATCCTCCAGCCGGGCGAGGTCGTAGCCGTCCGCCTCGAACTCGCGATAGGCATGACAGCCGACCCGGCCCAGCTCGAGCTCGGCGGCACGGCCGACCAGATAGGCTTCCTGGATGTCGGTCAGCGGGAAGGTGCCGGTATCCGCCTCGGCGGCTTCGCCCTTCAGCCAGGCCAGGATCTCGCCCTTGCGCAGGCGCAACGCCTCGCGGTCGTGATCGGCGAGCGCCCCTTTGGGCGCACGCATGGTCAGCGCTTCGCCGTCCACGGCCAGCTCGACGCCACGGCGCTCCAGGTCGCGCACGAGGTCGGCGATGCTCATAGGGTCAGCACCTCCACCTCGTCGTCGGCCAGCTCGGCGAGCCGCCGGTCCAGCCCGGCCAGATCGACGCCGGACAGGATGTCGGCCAGCTGCAGGCTGGCGCCGAACCGCCGGTTCAGCCGGTTGCGCAGATCGACCGCCATCAGGGAGTCCAGCCCATAGGCGGTGAGCGGCCGGTCGGGCTCCACCGGGCGGCCAAGCACCCGTGCCACGATCGACGCTACGTCGTCGCCGGTCGCCTCCTGCGCCGGGACCTCGGCCAGATAGCGCTCCAGGAGCGGCGGCGGGTCGGCGGCCGCCAGGAGTGCCCGGTCGAACGCGGCCAGCACGATCCTGGTCTCGGGCCGTGCGATCGCCGCGTCCAGGGCGGCTAGCGCCTGGGCCACCGGCATGGGCCGGATGCCGCGCCCGTCGATGCGCGCCTGCTGCGCCGGGCTCAGCGTGGCGGCCATGCCCTCGCCTTCCCAGCGCCCCCACTCGATGACCTTCGCCGGCTGGCCCTGGGCCTGGCGGAACGCGGCGAACGCATCGAGCGCGGCATTGGCGGCGGCATAGGCCGACTGGCCGGCAGCGCCGATGAAGCTCGCGATCGAGCCGAACAGGAGGAAGTGGCGGACCGGGTGGCGCTGGCTCAGCGCGTGGAGCGCGAAGGCGCCCATGAGCTTCGGCGCCAGCACCGCGTCCAGCCGCTCCGGGGTTAGCTCGTCCAGGAGCGCATCGCCGCGGATGCCGGCGGCATGGATGATCGCACCCAGCGGCGGCAGGCCTTCTAGGGTGGCTGCCATGACGGCCGCAGCATCGGCGGCCGCGACATCCAGGGCGAGCGGCACGACCGGGACAGGCATGGGCGGCAATGGCGCAGGGTGCCGTCCAACCAGGACCAGCGCTGTTGCACCGCGCGTGATCGCCCAGCCGGCCATCGCCTGGCCGATCCCGCCGAACCCGCCGGTGATCAGGACGGTGCCCGACAGGTCCGCGGGCGGCGCCGCGGGTACCGGCAGCTTCACCAGGCGCGGGCGCTCGCGCCCGGCAGCGGTGAGGCGGATCCAGGGCTCGCCGTCCGAGCGGGCCGCCTCGGCGGCGATGGCTTCGTCCGTGACCTCGCCCACCGTCTCGATGCAGCGCAGGTCGAGTTCCGGCCGCTCCTGGCGTAGCGCACTGGCAAGGCCGACCGCCGCCCCGGCAGCCGGGTCGGTCGCGGTCGACCGGGTGATCAGGCAGACGCGCGGCGGCGATGGCAGTGCTGCCAGCCGGCGCAGTTCCCCAAGGGCGGCCGCCGGCGTCAGGCCGGCCTCGCCTACCTGCACCAGCATGGCCGGTCGGGCCGTCGCGAAGGTCGGCTCGGGGGCAGTCTCCCAGGCGATGCCGGCCAGCCAGTCCGGCGGGGCGGCCACGGCGACCTCCCGCACCTGCATGGCTTCCACCAGGGCGACCGGGCGGCCGGCGGATTCCAGGACGATGTCGATGGCGGGCTCGTCGCCGCCGGCCCGGCGCGTGGCGGTCGCACGCAGCGGGCCCTCGGCTGCGCCCAGGAGGCTGACCCGGCCGATGCCCACGGGCAGGAGGGTGGCCTCGCCGTCCAGCGTGCCTCCGGCCACCTGCAGGGCCGCGTCGAGCAGGGCCGGATGGAGCGGCACGCCGTCCGGGCGCAGGCCGTTCGGGCGCTCCAGCCTGGCCTCGGCCCGGCCGCCTTCCCGCTCCATCCGCTGGATTGCCTGGAAGGCCGGGCCGATGGTGATGCCGCGCCCGGCCAGCGCGGTACGCCAGGCCTCGCGGGAAAGGGCGGTGCCGGCGGTAGGGCGCTCTGTCCGCGGGATCGCGGCAGTGGCGCTGGCGGTGGCCCGGGCGTGGGTGATCCAGCTGGCACCGCCGCGGCTCTTGACCGTGATCTCGCCGTCGGGCTTGGCCAGCGTGACGAGGCGCACCGGACCGTCCAGCACGACCGGCTCGATGAAGCGGATATCGGCCAGATACGGCCGGTCCGGCGGTGCCGCGGCGGCCATCAGAGTGAGGAGCACGGCACCCGGAACGACGATCCGGCCGGCCACTTGGTGGTCGGCCAGCCAGGGCAGCCGGGCCAGGTCGAGCACGGTCTCAAGCTGGCGATCGGCGGATGGGCTGTCGATGAAGCGGCCGGGCAGCGCTGCGGGCGCCGGCAGCGCCCGGCTGCGGCGGGCGGGGAAGGCTTGGCCCTGCAGCGGGGTGAGCGGCAGCGCCACCCGGCGGCCGGACTGCGGCCCGAGGTCCGGGTGGCTGCCCTGCCGGGGCACGGCCGTGGCGAGTTCGTCGGGATGGCCCACATAGATCCACCAGGGCAGCCGGGCGCGGCCGGCTGCGGCGCTGTGGCAGAGGTCGCGGAAGCTGTCCGGTGCCTGCGCCAACCTCTCCCGGTAGGCGGCGACCAGTTCCTGGAGCGCCTGCGGCGTGTGCGCCGAGATCAGGAGCTGCGGCCGGTGGCCCTCCGGGAGCTCGGGTTCGTTTCGCAGATCCGGCACGGGCGGCGGCGCCACCACGAGATGGGCGTTGGTGCCGCTGAAGCCGAAGCTGCTCACCCCCACCGCGCGCAGCGGCAGCGACGCAGGACTGCCGGGAACGCGCAGGTTGGCGCCATCTAGCTCGATATGCGGGTTCAGGCGGCGGAAATGGAGGGATGGCGGCACGGTGCCGTGCTCGACCATCAGCACGGCCTTGATCAGCCCGGCAATGCCGGCCCCTGCGGCGAGATGGCCGACATTGCCCTTGAGCGAGCCGACCCAGAGCGGCCGGTCACGCTCGCGGAAGACCCTGGCGAGGGCATGCATCTCGACCGGGTCGCCCAGACCCGTGCCGGTGCCGTGCGCCTCGATCGCGTCGACGGCGGCAGGCTCCAGCCCTGCATCGGCGAGGGCAGCGCGGATCACCGCCTCCTGGGCTCGGCCCGACGGTGCGGTCAGGCCGGCGGAACGGCCGTCCTGGTTCACGGCGGCACCCTGGATGACGGCGCGGATCCGCTCGCCAGCCGCCGCGGCGTCGCCCAGGCGCTTCAGCACCACCACGCCGCAGCCCTCGCCCTGGCCGAACCCGTCGGCCCCTTCGGCGAACGGCTTGCAGCGGCCGTCCGGGGCCAGCATCCGTGCCCGGCTGAGCGCCACCGGCACGTGCGGCTCGAGCAGGAGGTGGGTTCCGCCCACGATCGCGATGTCGCACTCGCCGCGGCGCAGGCTCTCCACCGCGAGCTGGGCCGCGACCAGCGAGGAGGAACAGGCGGTATCGACCACCAGGGCAGGCCCCGTCAGGCCCAGCACGAAGGCCAGCCGGCCGGCGGCGACGCTCGCCACGGCACCGGACAGCATGTGCGGGTCGACGGCTTCCGGGTCGGCCAGAGCCGAGAGCAGGTGGTCGGTGCTGTTCAGGCCGAGGAACACGCCGACCGGCTGGCGCTGCAGGCGGTCGGGCGCCAGGCCGGCATCTTCCAGCGCATGCCAGGCGACCTCCAGGAGCAGGCGCTGCTGCGGGTCCATGGAGGCGGCCTCGGCCGGGGAGATGCCGAACAGCTCGGCATCGAACCGGTCGATCCCGTCGAGGAAGGCCGCCTCGCGGTAGCCGATCCGCCCGGGCGCATCCGGGTCCGGGTCGTGCCAAGCGGGGCCGTCCCAGCGGTCGGCCGGCACCGGGCCCACCGAATCGACGCCGTCCAGGAGGTTTCGCCAGAAGCAGTCCAGATCCCTGGCATCCGGCATCCGGCAGGCCATGCCGGTCACCGCGATCGGCGCGTTGCGCTGGGATTCCAGGCGCTGGACCTTGGCACGCAGCGCCGCGATCGCCCGGATCGATTCCTTCAGGCGCTCATTCAGCGAATCGTTCATCCGGCCGCCCCGTCAAGATGGCGCCCTGCCGCCAGCAGCTCCTGTTCCAGGAGGGCTGCCAGCTCGTCCGTGCCGAGATCGTCGAAGCCGTCATCGGCCGCCTCAGGGGCCGCCTCGGGCGGCTGGATCAGGGCGGACAGCGGGCCGGCGGCGAGGAAGCCGGCCAGCTCGCGGCAGGTCGGGCAGTCGAACACCAGGGTTGCGGGCAGCTTGGTGCCTGCCAGGGCGGCCAGGGCGTTGCGCAGCTCGACGGTCATCAGCGAGTCCAGGCCCAGCTCGCGCAGCGGCGCGTCGGCCGGCACCACGTCCACGCCCGACAGCCCCAAGATCCGCGCCGCCATGCCGCGGACCTCGATCAGGAGGGCGTCGAAGCGATGTTCCGGCGGCAGGCCGGCAAAGTCCCGGGCCGCGACGGCGGCCGGTGCTGCGGCTTGCGCCGTCCTCGCTGCGGACACGGCCGCGTCCGCAGCGAGGACGGGACGGACGAGGTCGAACAAGGGCGGTGGCTGGCCGCCGAACCGGGCGCAGAAGACGGGCCAGTCGACATCCATGACGCCGAGCACCGGATCGCTGCCCGCCATGGCCCGGCGCAGGGCACGCGCGGCGGCGCCGGGCGGCATCGGGCGCAGGCCGCGCCGGGCAACCTCCTCGCCCACCCTGGCTGCCGCACCGACCTCGCCCCAGGCGCCCCAGGCAACGCTTAGGCCCGGCAGGCCCTCGGCACGCCGCCGCTCGGCCAGGGCATCCAGGAAGGCGTTGGCGGCGGCGTGGTTGGCCTGGCCGGCCGAGCCCAGCATGGCGGCCGACGAGGAGAACAGGACGAAATGATCGAGCGGCAGGTTGCGGCTCAACCGGTCGAGCAGGTCCGCACCGGTCACCTTGGGTGCGAGCACCCGCTCGATTCTCTCGCCGCGCTGGCCCTCCAGGACCGCATCGTCGAGCATGCCCGCGACATGGAAGATCCCGCGCAGCGGCGGGTCCGCGATCGCGAGCTGGCGCATCAGCGCCTCGACCTCGGCCGCATCGCCGGCATCGCAGCGCAGCAGGGTGACCTTCGCCCCGTCGATTTCGACCTCGCGCAGGGTGGGGCCAGCCAGGATCAGGTGGCGGGCACCGGCCGCAACTAGTTCACGGGCCACCTGGCGGCCGACCCCGCCGAGCCCGCCCATGATCAGATAGGAGCTATCCTCGCGCAGCGTCACGGACTCGGCAGGCATCGGCATGCCGGCCAGGCGCAGCGCGTGCAGCTCTCCCCGGCGCAGGGCCAAGCGGGTCTCGGCCGGGCCCTGCCCGACGATGCCGCGCGCACTCTCCGGGTCGTCGCAGTCCAGGACGGTGACCCGGAGCTCGGGATGCTCCAGCGCCAGGCTGTTGGCGATGCCCAGCACGGCTGCCTGGGCCGGAACGGTGGCCTCGCCCGGCAGCACTGCCCGGGCATGACGCGTCACCAGCCAGAGCCGCGGCGGCACCGGCAGGGCAACGGCCTGCCGGGCGAGGTCCAAGGCCGCCGCCACCAGGCCCGGCACCTCGCCGGCCTCCTGCACCTGCAGGGCGCGGTCGTCGATGATGTCGGTCGCGCCGGCGAGATCCTCGCCAGTCGTCCGGATGACGCGGCGGTCGCTGCGGCGGGCGAGATAGACCACCAGCCCCGAGGCCGCGACCGTGGCGGCGGCGCCGGTATCGACCGCCTCGGCGGCAAAGCCGGCCTCGGCCAGGAGGCGCAGCCAAGCAGGAGGCGGCAGGAGCGCGTAGTCCGGGCGCAGGTCGTGGTCGGCAAAGCGCCACATGCCTTCGGTCAGGCCGAAGGTCAGGTCGCCCCAGAGCATGGGCCGCCCGTTCTCGACCAGGAGCAGAGCACCGTCCGGGCGCAGCAACTCCCGGATGCGGGCCAGGGTCTGGCGGAGGTCGGCCGTGGCATGGACGACGTTGGCGGCGACCACGATGTCGAACCGGCCGGGCTCGATCCCCTGTTCGGCCAGCGGGCGCTCCAGGTCGAAGGGCTGGCCGTCCAGGCCGAAGCGGCGCGTGCCGGCGGTGACGAAGGCCGGAGAAACGTCGGTGAACAAATAGCGGTCGCCCGGGCGCAGACGGTCCAGCAATGCCGCGGTGGTGCCGCCGGTGCCGGCACCCACCTCGATCACCTGGGCCGGGCCACGTCCGGCCAGGAGTTCGGCGAACGCTTCCGCCGCGACCGCATTGGCCGCACGGGTGAAGGGCGAGTCCCGGTAGAGCGCGCTCGCGGCGGCGAGGTCCCCGTTCGGGAACAGCAGGTCCAGCGGGTCCTGGCGCCCCTCGATCACCGCGCGCAGTGCCTGCCCGCAGCGCAGGAGCAGCCTCGCCTCGGGCAGGTCGGGCGGTGTCGGCGCATCGGCCGGCGGCGCGCCCGCGCTCCTGAGCAGATGAGCATGGAGGGCGCGATAGGCCGGTGCTGGCGTGGCGGTGGCAAGCTCGGCCGCTGCCACGAACCGGCGGGCCAAACCCTCCAGTGCCGCTGCGGCCGCTGCGTGCTCGTCCAGGAGGGCACGCTGCTGCGCGGCCAGCTGCGTCATCCGGCGCGGGTGCCACTCGGCGCGGTAGAACCAGGCGGCTTCCGGACAGGGCTGCGTGGCGGAGCGACTGTCCGGCGCCTGCAGGATCGACTCGTTGGTCGCAAGCAGCAGCTCCGGGCGGGTGGCCGGCTCGTGATGCGCCGCGAGGATCAGGTAGCGCATCAGGCCGCGGCGCAGGGCCTGGCCGATATTGTGGTTGGACAGGAGGTGGCGGCGGGTCAATTCGGAAAAGCCGTAGCGGGCGACCAGCCGGTCGACCTCCTCCGCAAATGTTGGGTCGTCCAGGAAGTTGGCGACCTCGGCGCTGGTGTCGGTGCAGGCAGTAATGCGCAGGCGCTGACCGGCGAACAGCTCGGCCCAGTCGCGGGCAGTGGGGGTGAAGGAGGCGGTGTCGAGGGCGGCGATCCGGTCGCCGCTCGCGACGAAGTCCGCCATCACCATGCTGCCGCCAGGGTTGAGGTGGCTGCCGATGTTGCGGAACAGGGCAGCCTTGTCCTGGATCAGGCCTGCAACCTCGAAGCCGAAGATCAGGTCGAACCGGCCGGGGAACGGGTCACGCGCGCTGTCGCCATGGTGGATGTGGACCCGCCCGGCCAGGCCGCGGGCAGCGGCGCGCGCGCGGCCAACCACGACCTGGCGCGCCGAGATAGTGAAGCCGTGCAGTTCCAGATGCGGCGCCCGCCCGGCCAGCGTGATCAGGTCGGTCCCGTGGCCGCAGCCGAAGTCGAGGACGCGGCTCAAGGCACCGAGGTCGAGGGACCGGAAGGCCAGCTCCTTGATGGCACGTTGCGAAGCGGTCAGCAGCTCGTGGTGCCGGCCGGCGGCAGCACCCTCGAACAGGACCCGGATCCAGGAGAAGCCGGGCTCGGGGGCATCCAGCAGGCCGAAGGTCAGGTGGCCGTCCACCGGCCCGTCCGCCTGCTCCTGGTAGGTATGGGCGAGTTCGGCAAGCTGGTCGTAGAAGCCCCAGACCTTCTCCTCGCCGACCTGGTCGGCCGGGCGGGCCGGCGGCGCGGCAGGCTCGGCACACGTCAGCGTCGGGTCATCTAGCCAATATCTCTGCCGCTCGAACGGGTAGTGGGGTGCTGGGGTGGTGGGCAGGTCGAACGGCTGGTCGAT
>NZ_WUJP01001084.1 GCF_009806515.1 Geminicoccus flavidas
CACTACCTCGCCTTCGTCCAGATTGCCTCACTCATGGTCTGGCTGCGCAGCTTTGGCGACAAAACCTAGTCCCAGACAGAGGCTGAGATCCCCGGGGCGCGTCCGCTACCTACATCAGGATGAGAACGCTCCAGGCACCGTCCTGAGCAGCCAATCCATGATCATGCCGGCGATCTGGCTGCTGTTGTCGTCCATCATGAGGGCATGGCTGTTGCCCCGGATGCCCTGTTCCGGCAGCTCGATCCATGTGGCGGGTGCACCTGCTGCTATGAGCGCTTCATACCAGCGCCGTGCACCTGGCTGATACTTCTCCCAGAAGTCGTTTCCTTCCAGATGATCGCCCCAGACGAAGAGGTGCGGGACATCCTTTAGTAGTGAAGGATCATGCTTAGCTGGATCCGGCGCGCCTGATGGCTCGATGGCGATCACGGCCTTGACCTTGTCCGGTGCAGCCAGAGCGGCATGCGTGCCAAAGTTCCCGCCCTGGCTGTGGATCAGAAGAAAGCAGTCGCCTACCGTGGTCACCAGCGCATCATAGGCCGCCTGAGTCAGCGCATCGTTGCAGTCCCAGCGCGGGACGCTCTGCTTCATGAAGGTATCGAAGCTCACCAGCGGGAAGCGGCAGTCGGGATGGGCCCGGCGCTGCGTCGAGGCTCGATGGTAGGAGCCGGCCGGACCGAAGCGGAAGGTTTTCTCCCAGGCTTCCTTGGCCGTCCGGAAGTAGGGTGCTTCGGCATAGACGTCCGGATAGGGAGCAAAGCCCGAGCGGCCACGCTCCACCGCATCGGAGATGAACACGTTTATGCCGGCACGGAGAAAGAACCACTGCCACCCTGGCCGGCCATCTGGGGTCGTCTCCCAATTGGCGCCGGTCATGCCGCCGCCGTGCCACATGAGCAGCGGGATCGGCGTACGTGGAGCGGCTAGGCACACGTAATGGACATACATCTGGCCGACTGCGACCTCACCATTCGGATCTACCGGATAGGTGGGGCCACCTGGTGTACTCACCCGATGCCGTATCGGCAGACCAGTCAGCGTGCGGATCTCGCCGCCGACGTAGAAGCTGCCGATCGCTTTGACCTGAAGTGGCGCCGGCTTTGTCTGATGAGACATCATATTTCCAGGATGGCTTCCGCTCAAGCCAAGCGTAGTTGCCGCACATGTCGAATGCCAACGAGACAGTTCAGCCATAGCTCAAAGATCTGGTGCCGATGGACGAAGCGGAAAGATGAGCATGGCGGTTGTCAAGCCAAGTGCTCCTCCGAGCAGTGTTTCCCAGGCGCGCGCCGCCAGCAGCGCGATGGAGTGCTCACCGCCAGCGGCAAGGGTTACAATCAGCGTGAAGGCAAAGGCACCGCAGGCGATGTCGTAGCGCTCCGGCAAGGCCATGGCGTAGATGATCATCGCCAGGGCGGCTGCCAGCCAGATCAGGAGCGGGGCGTGGACAGCAAGCGGAAGGCAGGCAAGGCCGAGCGGTACGCCGATGGCCGTGCCGATGATGCGCCGGCGGACCCGGTCGATCGTGCCAGCTGCCGAGTTGGCGATCACGTAGGTGCAGGCCGTGATCGCCCAGGCTGACTGCTCGAGGCCCAGGACGGCATTCAGAGCCACGATTACAAGGGCCGCCACCCCGGCCTGCAGGCCCATCGCAAGCTCCGGCTGCAGTCCCCCTGCCACGTGTCCAGGCGGTACAAGGGCCGCGGCCGCAGGACGCTCGGCCGGACCGCTCAGCACCCTCGGGACGATCGAGGCTAGCGCGGCGATCAGCCAAGCCACCGCCACGACCTGAAGATCGGCCCAGGCCAGTCCCGCGCCATAAGCCATCAACTGACCGATATAGATCTGCGAGCCGATGCCAGTGCCAAGCACGCCAAAGCGTCGGAGGTAGCCGACTAGGAAAGCACCGGACACCAGCACAAGTTCGGGCGCTGGTTGGCCGGCATCGGCCAGGAACGGGGCCAAGACGATGAAGCTCGCTGCACCACATGCGGCGGCGGCGCATAAGAGCAGCAGGTCACAACTGGATGCGGCCCGTGTGGTTCGCCCTTCCGAGACACTGGCCCACAAGGCGAAGCTTCCAGCCAGTAAACTGAGCGATCCGCTGTCGGCAAGCCCTTGCGTGATGTCGCTCAGGCTCCCCAGCATGGCGGCAATCCCGTAGGCCGTCACCAGGCGCAGCCCCTTGATGCGCCGGTGCATACCAGGATCAATACGGTCCAGCCAATCTACCACCCTAATCATGATTGAAGAGACGAAACCACACATCTGAATTATTCACCGGACATCAGCTAGCGTATTGAATATAGCAATTCTCAATCATCTACTGTCATATCTTTGTTCCTACAGAAGTGGCACCGGGAGATCCTCGCCTCGATTGAAGCCTAGGATGAGGTTAGTCAGCCAGATCGTTTGCCAGTTCGGCGACGACCATCGGGATGACCATCCGGTGTGCTTCTGCGGGACTTAGCTGGTTCTCATCGGCCAGCCGTTGGAGTGCAGCGTAAATGGCCTGCAGGGTGGCCGGTAGCCGAACTCGGCCAGTGGACGGCCCAGGAATGCCAACCGAGTGTCACGCTGCCCGACGACAGGAGCTGCCCGTAAAACGAGCGGCCGATCGCCGAGATGGAGATACCTGAGCCAATCTTCAGACAGCTCGCGTTGTTTATAGCCAACATCCTGAACAACGCCGGAAGTCATTGTTAGGAAAGTCCGTGTGGGTGATCGAGATCCCCTGCCCCTGGCTCCGCCCAGGCCCTGAACGTACGGGTTGCGGCCGTCACCGCAGCCAGAACGTTGACGCCTTGCGCCGGCCCGAAGTCGGCATGAGGATTATGATATGAACCGATCGCGAGTCGGCTGGAGCATCCTCCGCTGACGCGGCTCTCTATTCAGGCAAAATGGAAGGCCACCGATGAAATCGAACTCGTCGGCGCAGAACGTGTCGAAGTTGACGAGGTTGATGCCGGCATCCTTTGCTTCGTTCAGGAGCTGCATGTTGCTTGCCGGATCGAGACAGGACACTGCGAGGCCGTTCGGGTGCCGGCTGATATTGGTCTCGATCCGTCGGTTGTGGTCAGAGGCATCGGCCTGCGGCGGCGAATCCCGGATCACCTCGGCCTGAATGCTCTCACTTTTCAGTTCGGTGACGGCCTTGTCGGCACTTGCCTTGACGACGTCGTACCAGGGATGCACGACCTTCGGCACGAACACGAAGGTCAGCGGCTTATCGATCGGCTTGATCAGGTCGCCCTGATCGAAGGCCGAGGCATGGCTGGAAGACATGGCTAAGACACTTAGCATCACCCCCGCTGCGTAGGCGACGCGCAGCTTCGTCATTCTTGCCTCCCTGGTCGGAGCCTATCCTTTGGCTTTGGCAGGCTTATCAGCCAGCTGTGCTTGCGTCGATAACGGCCGAAACGGGACACGCGGCGAGCTGACCTTTCGATCTCACGGAGTGATGCCAGCAAAGCTGACAGCTTGGCAGGCCACCTAGCCGATCGACATGCCAGGCTGCATCGCCTCCGCCGAGATGGCTGAGCTTCTGCTCGGTCGTGAAGCGGTGCCGGCGGGCAACTCCGCTGATCAGCTCGACCTTCGAGAACGTGCCGGACACAGGCCCATGCCTAGGGCTGCCCTAGGTCCTCCGGCTGAAGCCAGGCTCCGGTCGAACCAGGGAGCACTCCGCTCGCCCAGCGCCTACCGCAGGGCCACCCATCAACCCGCCGCGTGTTCGGCTCGGCCATGGGCAGCCCCGGTTCCTGCCTAGACTTGTCCACACCGACGCAGCGTTAAAGAATCCATACTCTACGTAGTAGAGTATGAGTTAAAAAGTTAAGGGTTTGATAAGTACTTGATGTAGCGCCTGAATTGGCTGATTCTTGTTCCTGATAGGCCAAGTCGGCGTTCCTGATAGGCCAAGCTTGAGTGTTCCTGATAGGCCAAGCGGGCGGCGTGTTATCCACAGGTGATCGATCTGACATTCTTGAAATGCCAGCTCAATTCAACCGGGCTGTTCCTAATAGGCCAAGGCCGAGGCCAATCACGGCTGGCAGCACCACGGACCTGGCCCCTGGGAGCGTTCCTGATAGGCCAAGCCATTGGCAGGAATCCCAGCAAGCACAAGAGGATGGCGCACGGACTCCCCTTTGGACTTGGCCTATTAGGAACGCTCCGTTGGAACCGGAGCTTGGCCGATTGGGAACACCCTCGCCTGCTCGTGGGCGACGTGCAGTCTAGGGCTGGACCTGGCTGTTGGAACGCGCTGATCTGCGTGACGCTATACGCCGCTTGGGAGCCTCATAGCCTGGATGGTTGACCGTCAGCATCGAGCGTCGGGTCATCCGCAACAACGGCTCACCCCGCTCCCGCTCTTCCCAGGCCAGGTGAAATTCGGGCAGTTCGTTGGCCTCGGTGATCTTCCTGAGCTCGAACTTGAAGCGTCGGTAGGCGCCCTCGGCCCCGGACTTCTCGAACAGGGTCGGGAGCGAGATGGCGAACCCCTCCCCTTCATGCCCGCCGGCATGCTTGCGGGCGACCCGGTACAGCCACCGCTCCCGGCCGCCCGTGATGTCGAAATATTCTGGGCCGATCGCGAGCACGCCGCCCTTCTCGATGACGCCCTCATAGAACCAGTCGGACAGCTCCAGAGCCATGCCGCGGCTCTCCCCAGATTTCTCATCGACCAGGTCCTCGAAGCTGTCGATCCAGGAGAATTGTCGGTCCTTGCGGCTGCTTTTCGCCCGGATGTTCGTGCGGATCACGGTAGCCTGCAGCCGGGCCAGGGCCTCCCGAAGCCGCTGATAGTGCTCTCCTCCGATCGGGCGGCGGATCGCGCGCAGCAGCTCATGCGGTGAGAACTCCAATCGCCGAGAGCTGTCATTGAGCTTGCTGTTGTGGCGTTCCATGATCACCGAGGCAGCCCAGATCAGGATATCGGCATCCCAGATCGTCGCCATCCCGAACTCGGGGTGGGCCATGACGTGAATCCAAAGTGAGCCGTCCTCGCTTTTGTAGTCGATCGGTGCGCGGCGCTTCTTCTTGCTTAGCGAGAAGAACGGCCGCTCCATCGTGTCGCGCTGGTCGCGAAGCGGCAGGTCAGAAATGACCGGAACAAACAGCTCCAAAGGATTCTTCAGGAGCTGGCTGATCTTCTCAGGATCCAGCTCCTCGTCCCTGTCCGGCTTTCTCGCCATGAGGCATCCTCACTGTACAGCCTGCCCCTGCCGTAGCATGCGGCCCTTCAACGGAGATCTCTGGAGTCACCGACGGCGCGGCAGCAGCTCGGGGCGCCCGTACTTCTGGAACAGGTCATTCAGCGCCTCACCTAAAAGATCCTGGACGGTGGTGCGCTCGGCGACCGCAAGCTCGCGCAGCTGCCAGGCCACTTCGGCCGGGAAGTGTCCGGCTACCTGCTTCATGCCGATCCGTGCCGGCGTGCGGTTGGCAGGTGGCGAGGGTGCTGGTGCCGGGGCAGGCTGCGTGGTTACCTCGCGGAGCCGCCGGGTGCTGCCAGAGATTTGCGCTATCTCCGCGAGGTTAGGACGCTTGGTAGCCATATCGGTCTCCGATGTGTCGACACGCCGTAGTGTCGCCATGTCGCTAGATCTTCTTGCCGACACGCCGATGCGGCGGCGTGTCGAGCTGGCGCATGATCGCTTCGTAGAGTTGCTGAATCTCGATCCCTGCCCTGCCCGCCGGGTCGTACTCCGCCGCGCTCAGGCCGAGCTGGGCCGCGTACTCGAACGCCACTCGGCTGCCAAGCGTCTGCGGGCAGACTTGAAGGCCCAGCTCCTGGACAAGCCTCGCGGCCTGCTCCCCTCGCCCGCCCTGCGCCGGAACAGCGTTGAGCACCACCAGTGGCGGATGGGTAGCTCTGCCCTGCACTAGGTCGAGTGTCGCCTGCAGGGTCTCGATGTCGTAGATCGACGGCTTCACCGGGATAATCACCAAGTCTGCATGGCGCGAGGCTTCCGCCGCCGCCTGCTCGATGCGTGCCGGAGTATCAACGATGGCCAGGTCGAACCCCTGCTCGCGAGCCTTGACGAGCGTGTTGGCCAAGCGCGCGGGCTGCGCGTCGAGTACCGCTGGATTGTCGGCCTCACGCCGGTCGCTCCACTTGCAGGCCGACGCTTGGGGATCGAGGTCGACAATCAAGGCGTTGCGCCCAGCGGCGGCGGCAGCCACCGCAAGCGAGACAGCCAGGGTTGTCTTTCCGGTGCCGCCCTTCTGAGCGACAAGAGCTAACGTGTGCACGGCATCTGCCATAGGTCAGGTCGTCATCGACAAGCAGCTGTGTCGACACGTCGGCGCGTCTGCTTGGTCGCATGCCGACCGGTCGTCGGGTCGGCACGCCGAGCACGACCTCAAAGGCAGGACACGAGTCAAGCGTGCTGGCAAAAGGCCGGCACGCTGACGTGCCGACCAGTCAACATGCCGACATTCCTACGGCTCAGCAGACAGACGGAGGAGGCGCCTGGTGAAAGCGGGCAGCTAGCCTGTACACGGCATCTGCCACAGGACAGACCGTCATCGACCAGCATTCGTGTCGACACACCGCCATGTCTGCATGATGCCATGCCGATCGGTCGTCTAGTCGACACGTAGATCATGATCTCAGAGGTGGAACACGAGGCAGGCGCCGCGTCGGCAAAATGCCGACATGCCGACATATGTACTGGCCGACATGTCGGCGTTCCGACGGCCCAGCAGTCGGGGGAGGCGCCTTCTGGAAGCGCTGGACATCCTCGCAAGGGAATGTGGGGCTGCTGCCACGGCCACATCTAGAGCCGGCAACGCGTCGTCATGGCAGCAAGGCGGCAATGCACCATTTCAGTCAGCTATCGGCACGCAGACCAGTCGACAAGCCGACTAATTGACCTGTCGACATGGTGTGTCCAAAGATTTCTGCGAGTTCCGCACCCGATAGACGCTGGCCCGGCCGATGCCGAGCCTGCGGGCGATCGCGGCGGCACCCAGCTGCTCCTCTTCCTTCAGGCGGCG
>NZ_WUJP01001085.1 GCF_009806515.1 Geminicoccus flavidas
GGTGCGTATCGTCACCCTGCCCAGATGCGGTCACGTCAGCCGTTCACCAGCTTTGGCGACAGAACCTAGGACCCGTTAGTTCTTGAGCCAATCGAGCGCAGCCGCGAGGCAGAGGACGCCCATGAAGGAGCTGGCCCTCTTCTCCCCCGGGTTCCGGCCTGTAGCCGGCCCGAGGGCAGGCTCCGTAGGTGGCGATGGCACGCCATTCCTGCCTGGCCCTCAGGCGCTCGACGCGGTTGCGGTTGTGGTAGATCCAGGCAGGACAAGCGACCGGCGCCTCGTGCCGCTGGGTGGGATCCCGGGCGGCTGCCCAGGTTCCAGATGTGCGTCCTGAAGGTATGGCTGGTGTAGCCGCGATCGGCCACCACTCAGCGTGACACGCCCGGCAGCCGAGCGAGCAGCCCAACAGCTTGGGGCAACTCATGCGCCTGGCCCAGCACCAGGCTGAAGGCGACGGCGCGACCGGAGCCGTTGGCGATCACGCAGGCCCCTGCACGTCTACTGACCGTGCCTGCGCTGCAGTCGGATGAGCGGCTCCTGCCGCTCATGGTGCCATCATAGCCGCCATGAGATCGACCAAGAGCCTCACCCGCAGCGCATCGGGTTCTGCTGCCCCCTTTTCCGCAGCACCAGCCGCCTTTTGATGTGTCCGGATGTTGCTGCCGTCCCAAAAGGTCATGTCCAGTTGCACGCCGCGCTCCTGCGCCATCGTCAGCAGCCGCTCTCATACCCCGAGCCGTTTCCATCATCCGTCAGCAGACGGCTGATCTGATCTCTGAAGGAGCGGCCGGCTGCTGGCCGCCGAGGGCGGATGAGGGTCTGGGCGGCCATCCACCATGATCCGCCAGGGTCGAGCCGCGCAGCGGATCGACGATCATCCATCGCCGCAGGCGTTCCGGTCAGCAGACCGGAACGGAGGGCCGAACTCGGCCGGCAGGCTGCGCCACTTGGCGCCGTTCTGACAGCGCCAGATGATCGCCTCGATCGTCCGGCGCAGATCGTGATGCTGGGTCTTGCGGTGTGGGCGGCACGCCTCGATCAGCGGTTCCAGCACCGCCCACTGCCCATCCGTCAGCACGCGCGTCATCCGATCCATCCATCCGCTGCTCACTGCATAGCAGATGGGGACAGACTTCAGGAACTAACGGGCCCTATGCGCATCGTCATCTCAAGCCAGCAGGTGTACGGTCCCTGTTGGATCCTGAGGCGTAGTGATCCATTCCACCGCTGACCCGGGAAGGGGGGACGCGCCATGGGCCGGGTCCCCCATGGCCGCGCCACCGCGGCACCGAAAGATCCAAGCTGGCCGGGCAACCGCCGGGACGAGGCTCAGGCAAGAAGATCGGTGACACTGGCAAAGTAGCTGAGATACCGGGAACGCTGCTCGTACAACAACGATGCAGAGCACGCAGACTGCACGGGAGCAGGCATGGTCACGTTGAGAATCCGCCACCGGACGATCTATCGCTACAGCAAGGCCGTCAGCCTGCGCCCGCATCGTCTGATGCTTCGGCCACGGGAGAGCCGCGAGCTCCGCCTGCGGTCCATGGATCTGACGGTTGAGCCGCCCGCGGCGGTGACCTGGGCGCAGGATGTCACAGGCAACATGGTGGCAACTGCCGCTTTTCAGGCCATGACCGACAGCCTGATCATCACCAGCAACGTCGAACTCGAGCTTGACGCCCCGGCCTGGCCCGTCTTCGACATCGCCGCCTCCGCGATCTTCTATCCTTTTCGCTACAGTGACGACGAATGGACGGATCTCGGAGCTTTGGCGGCACCGCAACATCCTGACCCTGCTGGGCGACTGCGGGAATGGGCCCAAGCCTTCGTCCGTAGCAATCCGACCGATACGCTTTCTCTCCTGAAGGACATCAATGCCGGGATCCTGGCTTGGATCTCGTATCAGGAGCGCGAAGAGGAGGGCACCCAGACACCCGCACAGACGCTGGAACGCGGCTGGGGCTCCTGCCGGGACTTGGCCGTTCTCTTCATCGATGCCGTGCGGACACTGGGATTCGGCGCCAGGATCGTGTCGGGTTATCTGCATAACCCAGCCCAGGACATCGTGGGACGGGAAGGCTCAGGCACCACCCATGCCTGGGCGGAAGTCTACGTGCCAGGTGCCGGCTGGATCACCTTCGATCCCACGAACCGAAGCGTCGGCTCCGCCAACCTCATTCCTGTCGCGATCGGCCGCGACATACGACTGGTGATGCCTGTGGCCGGCAGCTTCGTTGGGATGACCGATGCCTTCCGCGGAATGTCGATCGAGGTCTGCGTCAGCGCGAAGACATAGGCGTCGTCAGCCCCGGAGAGGCGTACCCTTTGTAGGCCCTCTACGACAGTCGTCGGCGTCCGCCAGGAGAGGTCAGCCAAGCCCAACGTTAGGGAAGCCGGCTGTCGCCGAGATGACCGAGGCGCTCAGCTCGCCAAGCTTGACGGCGTTCAGAACGATCGACCTCGAAAACCAGTTTGGGCAAGGACGCACTCTCACCGTAACATCCAGTTGGTCAACCAATGAAACGATGTTCTTAATAGAAAAATCCTAATTATGCAGATGTTATATACTACTAGGCCCTAATTATATTTCGCACGGTAAGATACATTATTATATTGTTTTTGTCATAATTGGGCTATATCTATATCAGGCTTGAGTCTTAGTATGCGCCAATTAGCTGAAGAGAAGATCATGACTGATATCATTATTTTACATCTGGGACTCCACGAGCCTTACGGTGTGCACGAGCGTCTGTTGTTGAATGCTCTTGACGACGTTGGTTGGCGTCGTGGGAGCGGGACAGCCTGGCTGCCACCGGCTGGACGACGGCTGACAGCTGGCCTCGAGGCGCTGCACCAGAATCTCAGCCCCGCTTCCGGTTTCGCTACCGAACAGCGGAACGCATCCTGGCAGGAGCTGCAACAGTTTGTTCCAGCCCCACAGCTTGGGAATCGTACGTGGAAGATTATATAATTATTGCTTGCTATTCTTGATCTATGTTCATGACATTGTAGCTTGTTCAGGATGTGACTAGATACAGCTCTCCCAGTACTGGCCAGGGCGGCTGCGTGCCGCGACCATGGCCGCGACAATGCAGTCAGAATGACCAGCCGACTTGGCCATGAACGGACCGACCTGCTGCCGGCCCGCATCAGATCATGGCGTCACGGTGGCGGCCGCCTGCGGTGCCGGGGCCGCGACGAGCTGGGCGGCACAGCTGGTGGCGGCCGCATCGGTCTTGCCCATCATCTCGGGCATGGCAACCCAGCCACCGCCGGCGATGAACTTGCCTCGTTCCCAGCTGCTCATTTCCCTGAGCGCGGCCAGCTGCGCGGTCGCGTCACCACCGGCATTGAACCGGTCGACGCAGATCGCGGCGGCCAGTTCCTGGCGGGCAGTGGTGCCGGCCTGGGCCGCCGCCAGTTGCGCCGATCCGCCGGTTGTCCAGCCGCCCCAGGTGAAGCCTACGACCATGGTCGCGACGGCGCAGCCCACACCTGTCCAGAAGAGCTGCGCCTTCGTCGCGCGGAAGTCCGACCATTTCTGGCTGAGGCTGCGGTTGCTGACCATGATCTTTGTCCATCTCGGAAGAGTTTCGCCGAAAGCAGAGGTGCTTCCAGCGCATCCTCGGGCTGCCTGCGGCACCAGCCCGAGGGGAAGTCACGCGCCACATCCTTGTCAGTGTAGGCGAGGCCTCGGGAGTCCATTCACCGAGGATTCTGCCAGCTCACGCTCGGCCTGGGCGACCGCCTCGTCCAGATGCGTGTAGCGATATTGTTTGTAGTGATACTGGTCGACGGAGACGCGCGTGATGCCATACTTGGCCATCTCGTCGTGGCCTTTCTCCTCGACCGCAGGGGTTTCTTCTACTGGCTTGGTAGTGTCCATGATCATCTTCCTGTGCAGGTCAGATACGAGGGGCTGGCTCAGAAATCCCTGCCTGCCATCCAGGCATCGACATCCCGTTTCGCCTGGATGTGCGAGATCCCCGAGCGAACCCTCACCATGGTGAGGAGTTGCCCTTCGGTATGGATCGTCGAGCAGTCGAAGTTGGTCAGGAAGCGCCATTTCCGTTGCGCATCCGCCATGTGGCGCCGTTTGCGCGCGACGGTGTCGGGGCTTTCGCCGCCTTGAAATCCGAACATGATCAGGCTCCTTTGAGAGCCAGCAACACGTTCTTCAAATATTATTGCTGTTGAGGGCTCTTAATTAAGAATTGCACATCTTGCCAAAAAATTCAATGGCAATCAGCCTCTATTTACAAATAAACTGTGCAACCCCGGAATCCATACGTAGCGTCAGGCAATCAATTTATTGACGTTTTGCAGAACATTTTGCATGCGCTTGAAATGCAATGAGCTTATATAGGACTCGCCCAGGTGGCAGCAAAATCGGCAGATGCCATGATGATCCCAACCTACGATCTGACTAATTACCTCACGGCCGCTGTATTGCTGGCATTCGCCATTTGGCACTTCACGTCGCTTATCCGGCTGAGTTCGCTTCGGCCTGGGTCGTGGTATCGATCCGGCCTGGGACAGCTTACCGTGTTGAATGACGGATGGCGGCGCACCAGAGAGAGAAGACGATGACAGAGCGCCTGGTCGACGTGTTGGACAGCCGCAAAACAGTTGTGCACACTTTTCCCATCACCCTGAGTGGTCCCGATGCCTCGACCGCTGCGCAGTACGAAGACAAAGCATTGCAGGCTGCGGCTTATGCACAGATCGTGCCCAATGACGATCTCCACGGTCTGACGACCCGGATGCATGTCAGCCGAGGTGGGGCTTTGGCTCCGTATGGGGATGATCGGGATGGCATGTCCCAAACAAAACAGGGCCTTGAGCAGGCTGTTCGCGAAAGCGCCTACTTCCTTTGGCAAGGGGATGGTTGCCCCGAAGGGCGGGCCGATGAATATTGGCAGCGTGCTGATGAGCAGCATCTGCGCGAGCGTGCTTACTTTCTCTGGCAGCAGGAGGGCTGTCCCGAAGGCCGGGCCGACCAACACTGGCGCCTGACCCGGCAGTTCCAGGCGGAATGACGGCGTGCTGCTGGTTGAGGAAGGGGAACGGCCGCGCCAGGCAAGGTTCCCATCATAAAACCGCCCAAGCCTCCTCGTAGGGTGACCTTCGCCTTCAGGGGCGTCCGCAGCTCCTGTTCTTAGCGGCGGCCAATCGGTACTTGCTTACCAAGGCCCACGCCCGATCGAGCAGTGGGCGAGCCTGGGTAGCCTCCAAGCAAGCTGCCTTCCCATGGATGCTCATAGCGAGCATCCATGGGAGCAGGAGGCCGAACATAAGGCCAGGCAGCCAGCTACAGCTGGTCTCAGAAGTCCATGTCGCCCATGCCCCCCATCCCGCCACCGGCAGGCATCGGGGCGTCCTTCTTAGGCTTCTCGGCGATCATCGCCTCGGTGGTGATGAGCAGGCCGGCAACCGAGGCCGCGTCCTGCAGCGCATGACGCACCACCTTCACCGGGTCGATGATGCCCTTCTGCAGCAGGTCACCATACTGGCCAGTCTGCGCGTCGAAGCCGAAGTTCAGGTCCGAGCTGTCGGACAGCTTGCCGACCACGATCGAGCCGTCCACGCCGGCGTTCTCGGCGATCTGGCGGGCCGGCGCCTGCAGCGCCTTGCGCACGATCTCCACGCCGACCTTCTGGTCGCTGTTGGCAGTGTTCAGTCCCTCAAGGGCCCTGATCCCCTGCAGCAAGGCTACCCCGCCACCAGGAACGATGCCTTCCTCGACCGCCGCGCGGGTGGCATGCATCGCATCGTCGACGCGATCCTTGCGCTCCTTCACCTCGACCTCGGTGGCACCACCGACGCGGATCACGGCCACGCCGCCGGCCAGCTTCGCCAGACGCTCCTGGAGCTTCTCGCGATCGTAGTCCGAGCTGGTCTCCTCGATCTGCGCCTTGATCTGCGCGATTCGCCCCTGAATGTCTTCCTTGTTGCCGGCACCGTCGATGATCGTGGTGTCTTCCTTGGTGAGCACCACGCGCTTGGCCTTGCCGAGCATCTCCAGCGTGACGTTCTCGAGCTTGATGCCCAGGTCCTCGGACACGACCTGACCGGCGGTCAGAATGGCGATGTCCTCGAGCATGGCCTTGCGACGGTCACCGAAGCCCGGCGCCTTGACAGCGGCGATCTTCAGGCCACCACGCAGCTTGTTCACGACCAGGGTCGCCAGGGCCTCACCCTCGACGTCCTCGGCGATGATCAGGAGTGGCTTGCCGCTTTGCACCACCGCTTCGAGCAGCGGCAGCAGGGTCTGCAAGCTGGCGAGCTTCTTCTCGTGGATGAGGATGTAGGGCTCCTCGAGGGTCGCCCGCATCTTCTCGACGTCGGTGATGAAGTACGGCGAGAGGTAGCCGCGGTCGAACTGCATGCCCTCGACGACGTCGAGCTCGGTGTCGAGGCTCTTGGCCTCCTCGACCGTGATCACGCCCTCGTTGCCGACCTTCTGCATGGCCTCGGCCAGCATCTTGCCGATCTCGATATCGCCGTTGGCCGAGATGGTGCCGACCTGGGCGATCTCCTCCGAAGTCGTCACCGTCTTCGAGCGCTGCTTGAGCGCCGCGACCACGGTCTGCACGGCAAGATCAATACCCCGCCGCAGGTCCATCGGGTTCATGCCGGCGGCCACCGCCTTGACCCCCTCACGCACGATCGCGGCGGCCAGGATGGTCGCAGTGGTGGTGCCGTCCCCGGCGACGTTGCTGGTCTTCGAGGCCACTTCGCGCACCATCTGCGCGCCCATGTTCTCGAACTTGTCGGAAAGCTCGATCTCCTTCGCGACCGTCACACCGTCCTTGGTGATGCGCGGCGCGCCGAAGCTCTTCTCGAT
>NZ_WUJP01001086.1 GCF_009806515.1 Geminicoccus flavidas
GTGGTGATGCACCGGCTCCTGGACCCCTGGCGCGACGCTGACCGAGACCACCCGGATCATGTCGTCCTCATACAGCACCTGGTGGTGCGCGTGGGCCGCGGTCACCGCGTCGAGCTGCGGATCCCAGCTGGCCGGGTCGGTGCCGTCCATCGAGATGGTGGTCATGGTGGCGCTCCCTGTGGAAGGATCGACTCGGGCAGCCTGCACTCAGCCGCGACCATGGTCAACGTGCCGATCTCAACCCGCCGGTGCCGAAAAGTATTCATGCGCCAGCCAGCGCAAGTGAATTGTGCCGGCATGGAAGTTGTCACCATGCTGCCGGCCGGGACGACTGCCGAGCCCGGATTCCAGCACTTTGGGCGCACTTCACTGGCGTCCCAGCTTGCCGGTCGACATCCGGCCGGTGCGTGCGCGCTGGCAGGCCTCCTGCATGGTCCGCACCCTGCCGCCCCGTCCGACCGCCTAGCACCGCCAGCCGACCGTACTGGCTGCGATCAACCGGATCCTCGCCCAGCCGGTGCATCCGGCCTGGATCCGCGGCCGGGTCTGGGCAGCGGCTCGGACAAGCTCTTGCGATGACGCCCGCCTTCGGTCTCGAGGCCAAGCAGTTCATGGGGTCGGTAGCCCCCATACACTTTGGTTGGGTTGGAGAGCCCCTTGGCTTGGCGCCGGAATAGCCGGCGAGCCTCGCCTGGGTGCTTTGCTCGCGTCAAACATCAAAGGAAGCCAGGATCGGGCATGGC
>NZ_WUJP01001087.1 GCF_009806515.1 Geminicoccus flavidas
CCGGTGCTCCCTTCCCCGCACTCGCGCGCCAGTCGCCCTAGCGCATCGCGGGCCCGCTGAAGCTCGACGATCTTGGCGTCGAGGGCTGCGACGCGGGCCGTCGCAAGCTCGCGAGCCCGGCAGCGATCTTCGCCCGCATCCAACTCTAAGAGTTCCCGGATCTCCTCCAGCGTGAAGCCTGCTGCCTGCGCCTGCCGGATGAACCGCAGGCGGCGCACGTCCTCCTGGCCGTAGTGCCGGATTCCGCCCTCGCGCGCAGGCGTCCCGAGCAGGCCCCTGCGCTGGTAGAACCGGATCGTTTCGACGCCTACGCCCCCTGCAGCGGCGAACTCGCCGATGGTGAGCATGTTGACCCCTTGACTCCGTACCATAGTACGGACCCTATATCCATGCCGACCGGATCTCAAGGAGACCGAACATGTCGGCCACCACCATCCTTTCTCCTGCATCGAGCCGCCCCATGGTGGCGAAGAAGGCGGTTATCCACCGCATGGTGATGCCGCACCACACCTGCCCCTACGGCCTCAAGGCCAAGCACCTGCTGAAGCGGGCCGGCTACGAGGTCGAGGACCATCACCTCACCACGCGCGAGCAGACCGACGCTTTCAAGGCGCAGCATGGCGTGGCGACGACGCCCCAGATCTTCATCGGTGACGAGCGCGTCGGGGGCTACGATGACCTGCGCCGGTTCCTCGGCAAGCCCGTCGCGGATCCAAAGGCGACGAGCTACCGCCCGATCATCGCGCTGTTCGCCATGACCGCGCTTATGGCGATGGCGGCAAGCTATGCCGTGACAGGGAGCGTGTTCACCGTCCGTGCAGCCGAGTGGTTCATCGGCTTCTCGATGGTCGTGCTGGCGCTGCTGAAGCTCCAGAACATCGAGAGCTTCGCGACGATGTTCCTGAACTACGACCTGCTCGCCAAGCGGTGGGTGCCGTACAGCTACATCTATCCGTTCGCCGAAGGACTTGCGGGCGTGCTGATGGTGGCGGGCGCACTCACTTGGCTGTCGGTGCCGATCGCCCTGTTCATCGGGAGCGTGGGCGCGGTTTCGGTGTTCAAGGCCGTCTACATCGACCGCCGCGAGCTCAAGTGCGCCTGCGTCGGCGGATCGAGCAATGTTCCCCTCGGGTTCATCTCGCTCACCGAGAACCTGATGATGGTCGCCATGGCAGTGTGGATGGCGCTGGCTGCGTTCGGCCTGCCGATCGTTACGGGCCACGTGATGTAATCGAGCGCTCCGCGCCCGGGCCAGCTTCCAGGAGTTCACCCATGTCTTCCGCGCAGACGGGCCAGCCTGGGGTTTCCCCAGACGGCCGCGGGCTCGGCCTGTCCCTGCTCGTCATCGCGACGGCGCAGCTGATGCTCGTTCTCGACGACACCATCGCCAACATCGCCCTGCCGAGCATCCAGCGCGAACTTTCTGTCGCTGCCTCGACCCTCCCCTGGGTCATCAACGCCTACATCCTCGCCTTCGGGCTGCTGCTGTTCGGCGGCCGGGTGGGCGGCCTGTTCGGGCGCCGCCACGTGTTTCGCGCGGGCCTCGGCCTATTCGCCCTCGCCTCGCTGCTCGGCGGACTGGGCATGAACGCGGAGATGCTGATTGGCGCCCGCGCGCTCCAGGGTGTGGGGGCGGCACTGACGGCGCCGAATGCCCTGGCCCTCATCGCCACCAACTTTCCAGTGGGCAAGCCGCACAACTCGGCCATGGTGATCTACGGCGCCATGTCGGCGCTCGGCATCACCGTCGGCGTGCTGCTCCGCGGGGTGCTGACGGGGACGCTGGGATGGCGGTGGGTCTTCTTCATCAACATCCCCATCGGCTTGGCGGTGCTCGTCGGGAGCGGGGTGCTAGCCGAAGGGGAACGCAACGGCGGCAGCCTCGACGCGCCCGGCGCACTAACCGGAACCGGCGCGAGGGTGACACTCACCTACGGCATCACCCATGCCGCCGAGCACGGCTGGGGCAACACGGTGACGCTCGGCGCAGTCGGCGCGGCGGTGGTCCTGGGCCTGCTCTTCCTCCGGCTCCAGACGCGCGGGACAGACCCGATACTGCCGCTGGGCCTCTTCCGGGACCGCAACCGGTCGGGTTCCTACGCGACGATGC
The DNA here is from genome assembly GCF_009806515.1 of Geminicoccus flavidas. Lineage (GTDB taxonomy): Bacteria > Pseudomonadota > Alphaproteobacteria > Geminicoccales > Geminicoccaceae > Geminicoccus > Geminicoccus flavidus. The sequence continues at coordinate 2,111 of NZ_WUJP01001087.1, forward strand.
TGTTCGTCGGCGCCGGGCTCATGGGCACCTTCTACCTGCTGGCGCTCTACCTGCAGCAGGTCCTGGGTTTCAGCCCGCTCTGGGCCGGCATTGTCTCGCTGCCCCTTAGCGCGGGGATCATCCTCGGGGCAGGCATCAGCTCGAAGCTGGTCGAGCGTCTCGCGCCGCGCCTCGTGGCCGGTCCGGGGCTGTTGCTAGGGGCGCTGGGGATGCTCTGACTCTCGGCGCTGACAGTGGGCTCCTCCTATGCCGCGCATGTCATGCCCGCCCTCTTCGTCACCTCCTTCGGTTTCGGGATGGCCGCCGTGACGATGACGCTTACGGCTGTTTACGGGGTCGCCGAGGACCGGACGGGCGTGGCTTCGGCGCTCGTCAACATGGCGCAGCAGATCGGAGCAGCGCTCGGCCTCGCGGTCTTCACCACCCTCGCGGTCTCGACGGCGAACGGGCAGATGTCCGATGCTCCTGAGGCCCTGCAGGAAGGCATCGTCCGCGGCGATGCGGTAGCCATCGCCCATGCGGCCCGGGCGCTCACGTATGGCTACACCACGTCCTTTCTCGCCGGGGCTGGGATGCTGCTGGTCGCTGCTGTCATTGCGATTGCGGCCGGCACTACCGGGCGCACGCAAGGCGCGGCGGTGCCCAGTGTCGGGCTTGATCCATAGCTCGGATGGACGGGTGCTCTACCGCGCGTCCGCCAGATGATACGGATCTTCCGCGGCGACTCTGCGGTCTGTGGCTGGCAGGCTGAGTTGGATCTCTATGGCGCCAACTATGTGACCAGGGCGCGCATCGGCAGCCTTTCCACATCGACGACAAGCAGAGAAGATCACCATGAAGATCAAACAGATCCGCAACGCGACGTTGCGCCTCGACTTCGGCGGCGTGAAGTTCCTGATCGATCCCTATCTGGCCGAGAAGGACGCCTACCCCGGCTTCGAGGGCACGCTGAACAGTCACATTCGCAGCCCGCGCCTTCCACTGCGGACCCCAATGGATGACATCCTCGGCGTCGATGCGGTCATCGTGACCCACACGCACGCGGACCACTGGGACGAGGCCGCGGTCAAGCTGGTGCCGAAGCACCTGCCGCTGTTTGCCCAGCATGAGAAGGACGCGGGGCTGATCCGCTCGCAGGGCTTCCGCGACGTCCGCATCCTGACGGAAGACACAGCCTTTGGTGGCGTTTCGCTGATCAAGACCTCCGGCCAGCATGGCTCGGACCAAGCCCTGGCGGTGGCCGGGGAGCTGCTGGGCGAGGTCTGCGGCGTCGTCTTCAAGCACCCGGACGAGAAGGTTCTCTACCTTGCCGGTGATACGATCTGGAATGACCATGTGAAGACGAGCCTCGCCGCCCACAATCCGGACGTCGTCGTGCTCAACGCAGGCGATGCGCAGGTTCCTGGGCTGGGCTCGATCATCATGAATGCCGAGGACGTCAGGAAGGTCTACGACGCGGCGCCGCGGGCGACCTTGATCGCCAGCCATATGGAGGCGGTGAACCATTCTGCCCTGACCCGCGCCGAGCTGCGCGTCTTCTCGGAGAAGACCGGCATGATCGACCGTCTGCTCGTGCCGGAGGACGATGAGGCCTACGCCTTTTGAGGTATTCCATCCGTGCGAGGCGCTCCTGCCCGGGGCCGCAGCGGCATAATGGCGATCCACCCGGCTGCGCGCTCTGCCCGGCATCCTGACCATCGCCTGCATGGCATGCGGCCGGGTCACCCGGGTGATGGCATCGGTCCTGCACCGCGGCGCGTCATTGGTGCCCACCGTCGGCGAGTTGGCGCGGTGTCTGCGATGCACCGGATACAAGGTCCGGGGCCAGGCAGAGCTGGCGCGGGAGCCCGGGAAGCGCCGTAGGCGAGCGATGTCGGGTTAGGCGGTGTATAAGGGGCTGCACAGAGGGGCTGTTGGTGCCCTACGGGGCGCTATGGCGGTTCTGCGGCATGATGCCGTTAAAGCCATCCCCGTAGCGGTCCTGTTGGGGTTGCAGAGTATGTACGAGACCCAGCTGTGCCTGTTCCGCACTTCCTCATCCTGGCCGCCCTCACCGGCACGGTGATCATCCTGGCGCTGCCGATCCTGCCGGCCTGAAGCCGGGCAAGCGGCGGGCCTGGCTCAGGCAACCGCAGCCTGCTGGCGGGCCTTGAGCATCGGCCAGAGCGTGCCGACCAGCAGTCCGGTCGTGACGACGGCGAGCCCGGCCCACTGGGAGCCGTTGGGTCGCTCGTCCAGGACCGCCCAACCGATCAGGGTTGCCAGGACGGGGATGGCCGGAGCCAGGGCAGCGACGGCGGCACTGCCGGCCGTCTTCACCGCCACGGTGAAGAGGATCAGGGCGACCAGCCCCACCAGCACGCCCTGGTAGACTGCCTGCAGGAGCACGGCAGGAGCTGGCGCAGCCAGAACCGCCTCCGGCCCCTGCCACAGGAGATAGACCGGCAGGTAGAGCAGAGCCGAGAGCGGGGCATTGGTGGCCAATGCCTCGCGCGGCTCGATGGCCCAGGTCTTGAGCGCGACGGTGTAGGTGCCCCACATGGCGCTCGCCAGGAGGAACAGCCCGATGCCGATCGGCAGATCACTGTTGCCGGTGACCTGCCGGTCGAGCAGCATCACCAGCACTCCACCCAGGCAGATGGCCGCCCCCAGGACATTGGGCAGCGCAGGGCGCTGCCCACGCCACAGGAGCGCGACCACCATCACCGCTACCGGCTGCAGCCCCGGCACCAGCGCGGCACCATAGGCGACCGGCGCGAACACCAGCCCTCCGAGGAACACGGCGCTGTAGGGCGCGCCGTTCAGGACGAAGAGGGCGAACAGGCGCCCGATGCCAATTCGCCGCACGGCGGGCATGATGGCCGCCCAGAGGAAGGGCAGCACCAACACCGTCGTGACGGCGAAGCGGATCGCGGTCTGGTCATAGCCGTTGAGGCCATCCCAGGCACCGGCACGCCCAGCGGCGAACATGCCCGCATAAATGGCGACGGCGCCGAGGGCGGCGGCGAGACCTGCCGTGTTCATCCAACATCCTCTGAGGGCAGAAGGCACAGACCGCAGGGCCGTGCTGCCAAACTCTATGCCGCTCCAGCACGCCGTGCTGGGCACTGTCCAGTCTGGGCAGGCGCCCGGCCCGCCCCGGATCTCAACCGGACGGCGCGCGCCAGTCGGATGCCGCCGTCGCAGACAAGATGATCAGGCGCTCGGCAAAGTCCCGCATTGGCCAGTGGTACGGACGATTGTCCCGCCCGGTCGCCGCGACTTTCCGGTACTTCCCACCCTGCCCCAGGTGTATGATTACGACAAATTCGGCCGCCCGCATGGAGTGGGCGCGTGGACGGAGGCATGATCACCATCGTGCCG
>NZ_WUJP01001088.1 GCF_009806515.1 Geminicoccus flavidas
CCGGCTTCCACCTGCTCGCCGCCAGCCTGATCTGCCTCAAGTTCGCCCAACGATGGTTCTGTTAGGCACTCTTACTCGCTGACAGGAGCCGCACGTTGGCGGGTTCACGCCCGACGCGTCTGCACGCTTCGGTGATCCAGGCCCGCACCCCCGCCAGGTTCGCGGCGATGGCGGCAGCCGGTCCAGTGCCCAATTCGTATCCCTTTCCATGCTGCTCACGGACGATCATGACCTTCACCTCGCCCAGCAGCGGGTCGCGCCAAGTCGCCTCCGGAACTTGACTCCGGTGATGAGGACTCATCCTGCAGCATCACTCTGACGCGCAAAGTGCCGAGCCGCCGATGCAGGATGTGATGAGTGCGGGTGAGGTTATCGACCGTTAGAGCAGATAGTCCTACCGGCCCAGCCTGAATGTTAGTTTCGGCTCCGAGGAAATGGTACCACGGTTGGGTCCTGTTCCGGCCTCAACAGCTCACCAAGCACCTTCAACAGCTTGTCCACCGAGAAAGGCTTCGTGAGCACTGGCGCTTGCTCAAAGCCTCGAGGCAGACTCTCACGTCCGTAACCCGTAGAAAAGATGAACGGGATTTTCTTTCGAAGGAGGAGTGCCGCCAACCTGTCAACCGGCTGCCCATGCAAGTTGCCATCCAGGAGAGTGGCGTCGCACGTGGCAGTCTCGATCAGCTCTTCGGCCTCTTCGACGTTGGTGGCGATTCCGACGACACGCATGCCAGCGGTCTCAAGCCCGTCTTGAAGATCGAGCGCGATCAGCGGCTCATCCTCGATGATCAGAATCGATGCGCCCACGATGCCAGCCGGACGAGTATCGGATGCCATCTCCTCATTCCGGTTCCTGAGAGAAGCGGCTGAGGACGCGGCCGGTCGCCCCGATAGGGGCAGCTCAATCTCACAGCGAACGCCATCGCTATGGAACTCAAGTGAACTGTGTTCACCGCCGCCGCTGAAGGAATGCTCAATCATGGTCGTGCCAAAGCCTTTACGCGCCGGAACTCGGATATTTCTCAGACCGCTTTCAGTCCAGGACAGTCTGAGGCGCTGCTGGTCGCCAACCTGAACACTCCACTGGATCGATAGTGATCCTCCGGACTGCGACAGCGCCCCATATTTCCGAGCATTGGTCGCCAGCTCATGCAGCACGAGCGCAAGCTGGACCGCCATACGTGGATCGAGCTCGACATCTGGGCCATGGATAGAAATCCGATCGTCCGCCAGAGCATCGAGCAGCACCTGTTCTCTTACGATGTCCTCGAGTACGGCGCCCTTCATCTTACCAAGCACGAGAAGATCGTGCGCTTGAGCCAACGCCCGCAGGCGCCCCTCGAAATCCGCTACTGCTTCCCTTGGACGGACATCACGCAACGAACGATTGGCGATTGATTGGATGATCGCCAAAGTGTTCTTCACCCGGTGATTTAGTTCATCGAACAGGCGCCGCTGCAGCTCTTCGCTCGCTTTTCTTTCCGTGATATCTCGTGCCACCTTGGAGATACCAATGATGCGCCCGGACCGGTCACGGACCGGGGAAATCGTCAGCGAAACGTTGATCCTGCGACCGTCCTTGGTCAATCGGATGGTCTCATAGGACCTGATCTGTTCGCCGCTGCGTAGCCGTGCGCGGATTTCTGCTGCTTCCGAATGAAGTTCGGGCGGAATGATCTTGGTGATCGGCTGGCCGACCATCTGCTCTACGGCGTAACCAAATATCTGCCTGGCGCCTTCGTTCCAGGAGCGCACTCTGCCGTCCAGAGTCTTGCTGACGATCGCATCGTTGGACGATTCAACGACCGCGGCCAAATGTGCCGCCTCGGCCTCGATGCGGCGCAGATCGGTGATGTCAACGAGCATGTTGATGGCGCCGCTGAGCTTACCCGAGCCGTCAAAGAGCGGTGTGGGGTAGGGCACGAAGCGGACTCGGCTGCCGTCGGGCCGTTCGGCGATCGCCTCTTGGCCACGAACAGGCCTTTGTTCCTTGAGCGCGATGGCCATCGGGCATTCGTCGTGGGTCATTGGCTGGCCGTCCGGATGGAAGAGACGCCAAGTGATGCACCACTGGTCCTGTCCGATCCGGGGTCTGCGCCCGGCAAGGGTCGCGGCGGCATCATTGTAATAAGTGATCTTGCCGTCGGCATCGGTTGTATAGATGGCAGCCGGTAGGTCGTCTACCAGCGCGCGGAATTTGAGTTCGCCCTCGCGAGCGCGTTCCTCCGCCTCAACGGCCTCGGTGACGTCGTAGGTGAAGCAGCGGGTACAGATCAGCTCGCCGTCTTTGAAGCGGGCATTGGACGTGATCCGGACATGGCGGATCGAGCCGTCTTTCGCCTTCAGCCTTG
>NZ_WUJP01001089.1 GCF_009806515.1 Geminicoccus flavidas
CCGGGAATCGAAGCAGCTTCTCCTTGCGACCGAGCCGATCAAGAATTTCATTGATCGTCGCTTCATCAGCATGAAACTCGGAGATGTGCCGGCCTACATACTCCTCGGCCGAGTATCCAAGCAGCGCGAGCTCGGTCTTGTTCGCCCGGATGATCCGCCCGTCGCTCCCGACAATGTGGAGGGCGACTGCACCATTCTCGAAGAAATCTTCGAGATCATCGACGCTTTGCTGCAGCGCCTGGTAGGCGC
>NZ_WUJP01001090.1 GCF_009806515.1 Geminicoccus flavidas
GCATATGGTCGGTGATATCCTGAAAACAGTTCACCGCCCCCACCAATCGGCCGGTCTCATCAAGCAGCGGCTCGATGTTGACCATGACCGTGATACGAGAACCGTCCGGGCGCTCGATCACAATGCGGCCGTCGCGCGTGGACACGCCGCGGCGGACCGCATCGGCCATGGGTGTCTGATCATGGGGCAGGGGCGTGCCGTCCATGCAATGCAGTCTGTGCGCGCCACAGAACCGCTCATCAGATTCGCCCAGTTGGGGTGAACGGCCCCAAAGTTCTGCAGCCCGCCTGTTAAATTGGCGGATCAGTCCGTCGTGGCCGCAGCAATAGATTCCGATCGGCAATGTCTCGAGGAAATCCTGCGAACCGAGCCGCCGCCGCAATGCCTCTAGTGCTTGATGTTCTGACTGGGTCATCTTGGCTTCTATCCAACACCAAAAGACGATCTAGAGTACGGCTCGAAGTAAATCATTCTGCGCAACAGGCCAAAAAAGAAGGGTGATCTTATCAGGTTGCGTGGCTGTTCAGCAGTGATTCCATGAATGGAAAAGTCGCATTGCCACCAACTAACCCAGGCATCCACGCGGGTGGTGCCCGTAGCGTGGCGTAGAAGGTAGTACTTCTCAGCGAGCTGGACCAGCCGGCGGGCTGATCGCGGCGGTGTAACACAACGAAGTGGTAGCCTCCGAGAGTGCTGCGGCTTCTCGCCATGCTGCACGTAGAGGTCGTTTAGCATGCCGTCAGAGGCTTAGCACTCATCGGGCACCGCTGCGCCAGTAGCTCGGACGGGAACCATACGAGCGCGCCTGTTCGCTGGCGCTCTCAAGCGCCTGATCAAGCTGGCGAAGTAGCCGACGATCTGATTGATACGGAGCCGGGCTACTGCGTCCGATACTTCTCGATAACCGAGCGCCTGATGCAACCCGGCAACGTGCAGCGGATGCCTTCCACGCAGGAGACACTAGCTTGACCTCGGATGACCGTGTCCTGCCGGATCAGTATAGCGTGGACGCTCCCACATCGTGCTGCGCTTCCCTGTGCTGACGGCAGCCGAGCCGATCATCGCCTTGTGCTGCCAGCGCGGCGGCTGGCGGAAGGTCAGTGTCACGGGGCGAAGCTACAGCAGCGTCACCTCAATTCCGCTTCCTCCATCAACAGCCGTGCTACCGCTGTCGGTCCTCCTGTACCTCCAGAGTGTCTTGACCCCACCCGATACTGGCCGTTGGCGGCGCGATGGATGTCCCCGATGCCTTCGACCCCTCCGTGCATCTGGCAGCGCCCATGGTGCCATGCGCTACTCGGCGCAGGCGCTCCGCGATGTCCTGGCCGTGCAGCGGCCCTAGGTGTATGGTCCCGCGGTGTGGTGGTACAGTTGACCATCATGCTGCGAGGGAGGCGCTATGGGCCAGCTTCTCCACGGCAGCGCCCGCACGACGGAGGCGGTCCGTCGGGCGATCCAGCTATACCAAGAGAGGGTGAGAGCGCTGGCCAGGCGCTATGGCGTCAGCCCGACCACCTGATCTTCCCCCGATTTCGCGGACACGAGGTTAGCTCGCCTTCCGTTCGGCCTGCTCAGGCGTGATATAGCCGAGAGCCGAGTGGATGCGCTGCCGGTTGTAGTATCCCTCGATGTACGCGAACAGGTCGCGCCGGGCCTCGTCCCGGGTTGCCCATCGTCGCTGATGAACAAGTTCGACCTTGAGCGTGTGGAAGAAGCTCTCCATCGGAGCATTGTCGTAGCAGCAGGCTGTTCGACTCATCGATGGGACCGCTCTCATGCCGGCGAGCTGCGTCCGATAGGCCTCGGCGGCATATTGGCTGCCGCGATCGGAATGGCAGACGAGGCCGGTGGTTGGCCTCTGCCGCTGATCGGCCATCATGAGGGCTGCCGTCGTCAGCTCGGTGCGCATGTGATTGCGCATGGACCAGCCGACCACCTTGCGTGTGGCGAGATCGAGCACGGCCGCGAGGTAGAGCCATCCTTCGCCTGTCGGCAGATAGGTGATGTCCGCCAGCCAGACCTTGTTCGGGACCCAGACGGAGAACTCCTGTTTCAGAAGGTTCGGGGCGATCGGCAGGTCGTGGCGGCTGTCGGTTGTGCACAGCCGGAACCGCCGACCCGCGAGAGCCCGAATGCCGTGACGGCGCATCAGACGCTCGACCCGGCCACGGCTCGTCGAGCGACCCTCCGCCCGGAGAGCCGCGTGCACGCGAGGTGACCCGTAACGGCCCTGATGGTCGGCATGGACGCGGCGAACATCGGCCAGGAGTTGACGGTTGGCAGCCGATCGGGCGCTCCGGGGACGCGACCGCCATCCGTAATAGCCGCTCGGGGAGACCCCGAGCACGCGGCACATGAGGCGCACCGGCCAAGTGCTCGCATGCTGCTCGATGAACCGGAACCTCACTTCGGCATCTCCGCGAAGATGCCGATCGCTTTTTCTAGGACGTCGCGCTCCATGCGCGTGCGGTCGAGCTCACGGCGGAGCCGGGGGATCTCGGCCGCCTGATCGGACGGAGACGCGACCGGGCTTGCCGGCATTGATCCCGGAGATGCCTCTGGCCGCGGCCGCGGCGCAATCCCGTTCAAGGTCGCGCGCCACTGCCTCAGCATTGACGGCTGGATCCCGAGTTCGGCCGCGATCTGCATCTGCGGCCGGCCGCTGCTCTCCAAGAGCGCCACTGCCTCTCGCTTGAACTCCGGCGTGAACTCCCGTCGCGTCTTCACCATCAAACATTTTCCCG
>NZ_WUJP01001091.1 GCF_009806515.1 Geminicoccus flavidas
GGCGGAAGAAGGCTACCGCTACCGTGAGATGCCACGGGCGGCGGAAACAGTGGGGTGAGGGAGGCGGCGACGGACGCGCGGAATCCTCAGCCCTTCCCGTACTCGTCATGCCGCCGCCACCAGATGCCCGCCTCGTTGCGCCCCTTCGGCGCCCGGTCGAGCCACTGGTACATGCCCCACAGCACGTCCAGCCCGCGCGCATAGGTGGAGTAGGCGTGATAGACGACGCCGTCCTCCAGGACGAACGTGCTCATGCCCGGCAGGTCGCGCGTGAAGCTGGCGGCATCGGTGCCGCAGGTGGCGGCGATATGCACGAGCGGCTCCGAGGGCGTCGGGTCCGCAGCCTGGGCGCTGCGGCGGAAATTGTACTCGGTCGTCCCGGCGCGCTGCTGCTCCTCGGTGACCGCGACGTTGAAGTCGAAGTTGAAGTCGCTGTCATGGGCGGACGCCCAGGGGAAGGTCCAGCCCATCCGCCGCTGGTACGCCTGCAGCCGAGCCAAGGGAGCCCGCGACACCGCGCAGAGCGTCACGTCATGGTTCGCCAGATGGAGGGCGAAGCCATTGAACCCATCGGCGATGGCCGAGCAGGACGGGCAGCCCGCCTGCCAGTCCGGCCCGAACATGAAATGGTAGACGAGAAGCTGCGAGCGCCCCTCGAACAGATCGGCCAGGGTCGCCGTGCCCCGCCCGGTCTCGAACCGGTAGGTCTTGTCGACCCGCACCCATGGCAGCGCCTGCCGCTGCCGCGCCAGCGCGTCGCTCTGCCGCGTCAGCTCCTTTTCCGCCTCCAGCAGCGCCAGCCGCGCTGCCAGCCATTCTTCCCGCGTGCCGGTCGCATGCCCGGTCATGGTCCGTTGCTCCTTGCCGGTTGGTCGTTGCGACAGAGGTTGCTAGCAGGGAGCGGGCGGCGGGAGTGACAAGTGTGGCGGGATTCCAGGTGGACTCGCTGATCACGGCCGCAGCACGTGCGCTGGCCGCAGGTGACCCGCTGGGGGCGCTGAACCGGGTGGCCCTGCGCCAGGACGCGCCGGCACTGGCACTCCGCGGCATCGCCATGGCGCAGCTGGGCGACCTCGACCGGGCAAAGGCGCTCGTGCGCAGCGCGGTACGCGCCTTCGGTCCGCGCGACCCGGTGGCTCGCGCCCGATGCACCGTGGCGCTGGCCGAGATCGCCCTGGCTTCGCGCGACCTCAGCGGGCCGACCGAGGCGCTCACTGCCGCCCGCGCAACGCTGGAGCGGCATGGCGATCGGGCAAATGCCATGCACGCACGCCACCTGGAGGCCAGGCACCTCCTCTTGATCGGCCGGCCTGACCAAGCGGAAGACCTGCTGGCCGGGCTGGACCCGGCCCTGCTGCCGCCGGCGGTGCGGACGGCGCACGAGCTGGTGATGGCGGGCATCGCGATCCGCCGCCTCCGCATCGCCCCGGCTCGCGCGGCGATCGCACAGGCCCAGCGCAGCGCACGCCTGGCCGGCATCGCCGCGCTGGAAGCGGAGGTGGAACGCGCCGCCCGCGTGCTGGACACGCCGGCGGCACGCCTGGTCGCTCCAGGCGGCGGCCGTCCGCTCCTGCTGGAGGAGGTGGAGCGCCTGCTGACATCGGATGCACTGATCATCGATGGCTGCCGCCATGCCGTGCGCGCTCCGCATCGTGTGATCCCGCTGGCGACCCGGCCGGTGCTGTTTGCGCTGGCGCGCGCCCTGGGCGAGGCCTGGCCCGCCGACGTGCCGAGGGACGTGCTCATTGCCCGCGCATTCGGTGCCAGGCACGCCGACGAGTCCCATCGCGCGCGGCTGCGGGTGGAAGTCGGGCGGCTGCGTGCGGTGCTGCAGCCGCTGGCCTCGATTAGCGCCACAGAGCGGGGCTTCCTGCTGACCCCACTGAAGGCAGACGCGGTGGTGGTGCTGGCCCGGCCCGTGGACGAGCGCCACGGCGCGATGCTGGCCCTGCTCGCCGACGGCGAGGCATGGTCGAGCTCCGCCCTGGCGCTGGCGCTCGGCACCAGCCAGCGCAGCGTGCAGCGGGCGCTCGATGCGCTGGCCGCCGCAGGCAGGGTCCGCCCGTTCGGCCAGGCACGCGCCCGCCGCTGGATGGCTGTGGCGGCCGTGCCGGAAATCGCGACGACCTTGTTGCTCCCGGTCCCGCTGCCGGGCGGCTAGGTTCATGTC
>NZ_WUJP01001092.1 GCF_009806515.1 Geminicoccus flavidas
CATGACCAGAGCACCCGTCGACATCCTGCAGGAATACGGACCCTTTGCCGGCGTCGATGCCGTGCACGGGGTCACCTTCGATGGCCGCCATGTCTGGTTCGCCTCGGGCGACCGGCTCAACGCGCTCGATCCCCTGAGCGGCCGGATCGTGCGCTCGCTTGAGGTCCCAGCGAATGCCGGCACCGCCTTCGACGGCCGTCACCTGTTCCAGCTCGCCCAGGACCGCATCCACCGGATCGATCCCACCACCGGCCAGATCGTCGCCACGATCCCGGCACCGGACGGTGACGACAGCTCGGGTCTCGCCTGGGCGGAAGGCACGCTCTGGGTAGGCGGGTACCGGGGCCGGAAGATCCATCAGCTCGACCCGAAGACCGGTGCGATCCTGCGCACCATCGAATCCAGCCGCTTCGTCACCGGCGTCACCTGGGCCGGAGACGAACTCTGGCACGGCACCTGGGAGGACGACGAGAGCGAGCTCAGGCGGGTCGATCCTCGGACCGGCGGGGTCCTGGAATCCCTCGTCCTGCCACGGGGCCTGGGCGTGTCGGGGCTGGAGTCCGACGGCGGCGAACGGTTCTTCTGTGGCGGAGGCCTGAGCGGCAGGCTGAGAGCCATCCGCCGGCCGCGGAAAGCCCAGGCCGGCGGTTCCACCTAGAACGGATGCTCAGGCCGGTTCGGCGGCCTCCGGCAATCCTTCCACGCTTCCACGCTGGGTCGTGCCAGGACATGCGACTTGAGCATGGCGGCCAAGTGCGGCAGCCGCTCCGCGTCGAGCATGCCCAGATGGTCGCCCGGCACCAGCTCGACGGTCACCTTCCCCTGGACTAAGGGCGTCCAGCCCAGAGCCGGGTCCTCGAGCGCACGGCCGCTCTCATAGTTCCGGTATTCCTCGGGAAAGCCGCCTTCGGTCCGGAACAGGGTGAGCGGGCCTTCGTAGCCTCGGGGCTGGTAGGCCACCATGGCACGGAAATTGGCCTTGAACACGGCGAGCAGGCCGTCTAGCGCCACGTCCAGGTCGACTAGGCCACTCTCAGCCAGGGCGCGCATCGTGCGGGCCATCTGCTCCTCGGGCGGCAGCCTGCGGATCTGGTCCAGCGATTCCGGCAGCCGGTCGCCATAGAGGGCGTAGAGAGCGCGGACGATGGAGCCCTGGGCGACCTGGTCGTTCTGGAAGTCGTCCAGGCTGCTTTCGGTGACGACCGTGTCGAGCATGCCCAGGAACGCGATCTCCTCGCCCTGGAAGCGGAGCTGACGGGCGGCCTCATAGACCACGTGGCCGCCATAGGAGTGGCCCAGCAGCAGATAAGGGCCGCGCGGCTGGCGGACGCGCACGGCGGCGACGAGATAGGCCGCTTGCGCCTCGATCCGGTCGAGCGGCGCCTCGCCGCCGAAGAAGCCCGGCAGCTGCAGGCCGGCCAGGGCCAGGTCGGGCCCGAGATGCTGGGCTAGGCCACGCAGATAATAGGGCAGCGCCACCACGCCCGGCACGGTGAACAGGATCTGCCTGCCGGCGGGGTCGCCGAACATCACCAGCGGCTCGGCCGGCCCCGCCTCGGCCGGAAGCTCCAGGGCGGTGGCGATGCCGCGCACGGTCGGGTCGGCGAACAGCGCCGACATGTCGAGCGAGCGGCCGGCAGCCTCACGCAGCCGGCGCTGGACCATGACGAGCTTCAGCGAATCCGCGCCGAGGTCGAAGAAGGACTGGCTGGGCGATGGGGCCGCCGTGCCCAGCACCTCGCCCACTAGTTCGGCAATGCGCCGCTCGGTCGGAGTAGCCGGCTGCTCCTGCGCCGCGACGACGGGCGCCTCGGCGGCGACAGCCCGGCCGAGCGCCGCCCGGTCGACCTTGCCATTCGAGGACAGCGGCAGGTGCTGCAGGCGATGGAAGAAGCGGGGCACCATGTAGTCGGGCAGGCGCTCGGCCAGGAACCGGCGCAGCGTCGCGCCGAAGCCGCCACTACCTTCTGCCACCGCACCTGCCGCCACGGCCGGTGTCGAGGCCAGGAGCACGTCCAGACCCAGCCGCTCGCCGATGCTTCCAGGCACGGACGGGATCTCGACCCGGGTAAAGCCGGCCCCTGCCAGCACGCTGCGCCAGGCGTCGCGGCCCAGCAGCGGATGGTTCTGGCGCAGGTCCTGGTCGGTGAAGGAGTCGAAGCCGGACTGCAGCCCCATGCTCAGGTCGTACCAGGGCAGGAACCGGGTCTCCTCGATCATCACCAGCACCCCGCCCGGGCGCAGCCGCTGCCGGATCGAGGCCAGTGCCGTGGTGATGTCGGGCACGGCATGCAGCACGCTGCTGGCGATCACCACGTCATACTGCTCGGCCGCCGCCTCCACCGGCGCCATCAGGTCCACGCGCGACAGGTGCAGCCAGGACTGATCGCCCAAGCGGCGTTCCGCCATGTGGATGAAGTGCTGGCTGACATCGGTGAAGTGATAGGTGATGCGGTCCAGCGGCAGCTGGCTCTGCAGGCCCGCCAAGGTGGTGCCGAGCCCGGCGCCCACCTCCAGGATGGCCAGGGGCTGTGCTTCGGCGAGCTCGCGGATCGTGCGGCCCAGCACCTGGTAGGGCACCTGGAACAGCTTGGCATAGACCTCAGGCGTGCCGGCATCGAGATAGATGTCGCCGGCATGCCGCCGGCCGACCAGGATGTCCGGCAGTTCGGCAATCAGCCGCTGCAGGAGCTTCAGGTCGGCCGCACCGAAGCCGAACCGGTCGAACGCCGCGAAGTCGCGCAATGGATTGTCGGCCGCGGCGTCGCGGCCATGGCGACGGATCAGCGCCATCGTGCGGGCGAGCCAGCGGCGATAGCCCGGTACGATCCGGCAGCGGTCCATGATCTGGTCGATGTCCGGCAGCCCATCCGGTCCCGCCGGCAGCTCAAAGGCGCCCAGCTTCGCCAGTGCATCGGCGGCAGCGCCGGCGGTGAACCGAGCGAGGCGGTCGGCGGCCGCGTCGAACACTGCCGGCTCCACCGGCACGGCGGTCGTCGCCACTGCCGCCGCGGCCGCTGCTGTCACTCCCGCCCAGAGGTCCCCCTCCACCCCGGCCTCCTCCGGCACGACGAAGGCATGGAGGGTCTTGGCATGGGGCTGGCCGGGGGCAGGCAGGG
>NZ_WUJP01001093.1 GCF_009806515.1 Geminicoccus flavidas
GAAGCCCGCCCGGCGCAGCTCCTTGACTACGTGGCTGCCGATATAGCCGGCACCGCCGGTCACCAGGACCCGTTCCCGTCCGTTTCGCAAGGCTTGCCGCACCCCGACCGCATCCATCCCGTCCGCCATCCGTAGGCGACGCGCGGGCGGACCACGATGCGTCACGTTGGTTGCAGCGCATCATGCTGAAGCCGGTGGCCACTGTCTCGACTGGAAATCTCGGTGTTACCCTGAGATAGGGTGGGCAATGCTGAAGTTGTCATTGATCGCAGGTCCCAACTCGGCTTCCTGCTCAGAGCTGAATGCTGTCTCGATTCCGGTGCGTCCTGTCCCCATCATGGCTGGGCTCAAACCAGCCATCCATTCGTTGGTGTGCCTCAGGATGGCCGGCTCGAGGCCGGCCATGATGATGCAGCATGCCGGTGATCTCGGAGGCGCTGCTCCGGCTCGCACGGCACAAACGACCTCGCAGGTCTAGGAACAAGCTCAGGCTGGCTTCCCCGCCCTGCCCGCAACCTGCGGCTTCGGCCCGTCGCTGCCCATCAGCCCGCTCATGAGTTGCCCGAACAGCGCCTGCGGCATGTCCGGGTCCTTCGGGCCGCCGAAGTCGATCAGGATGCGCAGCCGGACATGGCCGCGCTCGTTCTCCGCGACCATGGCGAGCAGGCGGCGGCCACCGTCGGAGCGGCAGAGCATCGCCTCGGAGGGCGGCTTGGGCACGCTGCTCATCAGGATGAAGTCGCCCACCTGCAGGTGGGTGAACATCGGGTCGAAGAAGCCCGGCTTCAGCATCTCGTCGACCGGGCAATTATCGGCGTAGCTCCACAGCATCCACTCGTCGCCACCCTGGGTGGCCAGGGCAGCCAGCAGCTTGCTCTTGTGGCAGGGCATGATGGTCTCCGATCGCTCATAGGTTGATGACGACCGTCCTAATGCACCTGGTTGGATTGTCAGTGACTATGTTCCTATGTATGGATGCGATAGGAACATCGTCTTGACGAGACCGCCATGCCCCGCACCCCTTCCGCTGCCCAGATCGAGGCATCACGCCGCAACGGTGCGCGCTCCCGCGGCCCCGCCTCGCCAGAGGGCAAGGCGGCCGCCGCGCGCAACGCGCTCCGCCATGGCCTGTGCGCCCGTACAATTCGTGTCCTGCCGGCCGAGGACGAGGCGAGCTTCCAGCGCCTGCGCACCGCTCTGCTGGACCGCTGTGCCGGCGACGATGATCCCTTGCGCATCTGCCTGGCGGAGTTGCTCGCCGACAATGTCTGGCGCCAGTTCCGCCTTTCCCGCCAGGAGACCGAGCACCACGCCCAACTCCTGTGCAGCGCCGAGGACGAGTTCGGCGCGTACGACCATCCGGAGCATGTCGTGCTGGACGACCATTATCGCCTGCTCCAACTGGCCCGCTACCGCGCCCAGCACATGCGCGAGTTCAAGGACCTGCTGGGTGCGCTGGGCCGGATCAGTGAAGTTCCGCCCCCCTTCGAACCAGCCGGCCTTTCCGATGCCGAAGGCAGGCTGGAGGCGGAACCCGCAGGCCGGGCCCAGCCCGTGCCGGCTCTGCGAAACGAACCCGAG
>NZ_WUJP01001094.1 GCF_009806515.1 Geminicoccus flavidas
GCGCCGGCCGATCCCATCGAACCGGACGAGCCGGGCACGCCCGAGTCAGTGGAAGCGCCCGCGATAAGTACGGATGACCCAGCCCCGCCGATGCCTCCTCCGTCCGAACCGACCAGGGCCAGGAAGCGGCATGGGCCCAGAAGGACTGAGCCCTCCGCGGCAACTGCGCCGGACGCCGGAGCCGCCCCCGATCGACCTTCGTCGCCGGTAGAAACCGCCCAGGCCTTGCGCCAACTCGCCCATCTGCGCGAGCAGATCGCCGCCCGCTGGCCAACCAACATGCGCGGCCATGTCGAGGCCTTCTACCTGCGCTTCGGCACCAACGGCAGCGGCCCACCCGCCTGGGTGGCCCAGCTGCCCCCCGGCACGCCGCTCGCCAGCTGAGACATCATGCCGACGAAACGAACCCGAGCAGCCTCGTCATCTCCCGGCACGACCGGGGGACCAACCACTTCCCGCAGCCCTGCCATCCATGGGATTCACACTTTATCCGTCATGGCCGGGCCCAATCCGGCCATCCAGCTTCCTGCCCAAAAGCCGGCCATGCCTCTTGAGGGCAATCCAATCTCAGCCAAAGAAATTACCCTGAGCCACACTTTCCACACCGACCAGCGTCACCGTGTGCAGCCCACTCGCATACCCAAGCGACAGCCCAATATCGAGCAGCAGCGACGCGCCCCCATTGCCGATCGAAACCGACACCGCGCTGTCGCTGCCGTTCAGGCCCCCGTCACCGTTGGTGTCCAGCCGGGAGAACATCTGCGAC
The DNA here is from genome assembly GCF_009806515.1 of Geminicoccus flavidas. GTDB lineage: Bacteria > Pseudomonadota > Alphaproteobacteria > Geminicoccales > Geminicoccaceae > Geminicoccus > Geminicoccus flavidus. The sequence continues at coordinate 767 of NZ_WUJP01001094.1, forward strand.
GCGAAGACATAGCTGCCTTGCCTGGTCGTGCCGTCGATGTACAGCCCATCGCTTCCGCCATCGAAATCCTCGATGACGTCCCGGCCGATCCCGCCACTGCCGCTCACGTTCAGGTGGAACAAGGCAATGTCGAAGCCGCCGCCCATCCGGATGACGTCGTCCCCCGAGCCGGCCTGGATCGTGTCGTCGCCCTCACCACCCGCAAGCAC
>NZ_WUJP01001095.1 GCF_009806515.1 Geminicoccus flavidas
GTCATTGCCGTTGCCACCGACCAGTTGGTCGTCCCCGCCACCCCCGGCAAACGTGATTCCCTGCGTGCTGCTGGCCTGGTTGCCGAACAGGTCGAACGCATAGAGTTCGTCGTCGCCCGCCGTGCCGATGATGCCCTCAATGTTGCTCAGCGTGTCGTCGGCCGCACCGCCCGAACCGTTGACCAGCCAGCCGAGGATGCCGCCGCTCTCGTCGGAATAGTCTGCGACGTCGAAGCCCTCCCCGCCATCAAGACGGTCGGTGCCGGACCCGCCGGACAGCACATCGTCGCCGCCCTCGCCCAGCAGCAGGTCGTTGCCGCTCCCGCCATGCAGGACATCGCTGCCGCCCCCGCCATAGAGGTCGTCACTGCCATCCCCGCCGTACAGGATGTCGTTGCCTTCGTCTCCCCAGATCCGGTCGCGGTCTCCGCCACCATGGAGGATGTCGTCGGCATCGCCGCCGCTCATCAGGTC
>NZ_WUJP01001096.1 GCF_009806515.1 Geminicoccus flavidas
AAAGCCATCGTCGCCATAGATGAGGTCGTTGCCGTCCTGGCCACGGAGCGTGTCGTTGCCGGCACCGCCGCCGATGAGGTCGTTACCGCCGCCGCTTTCGATCAAGTCGCGGCCGCCACCGCCCTGCAGCTGGTTGTCATTGTTGTCGCCGGTCAGCGTGTCGTCGAAGTCCGAACCGATCAGCCGCTCGATGCTGATCAGCGTGTCCCTGC
>NZ_WUJP01001097.1 GCF_009806515.1 Geminicoccus flavidas
GTTAAAGCTCGAGCCGATCAGCCGCTCGATGCTGACCAGCGTGTCTCTTCCAGCACCACCGGTCTCTTGAGCAGATGTAAGGCCCAGATTAACAGTAACGCTACTGGCTGCAGAGGCATAGGATGCGGCATCGCTACCTGCCCCGCCATACAGGACGTCGTTTCCGGCACCTCCCTCCAGCACGTCATCACCGTCACCACCGTCGACAAAATCATCCCCTTCAAGAGCAAATACTACATCATTACCTGTTGTCGTTCTAAGCGCAACTTCTGGTGCAGTGGGAATGATGATGTCGGCCCCGGCGGTACCCGTGATCTGCGCCATCATCTACCTCTCTGGATTTGGCATAATGGAGTGGTGGCAATGGGATTGCGGCGGAGCACGATGCTCTCGTCGATCGGAGCTCATCCCTACGTGGGACGTTGCACCGGGCTCCGAAACCCGCAGTGGGACGCCAAGCCTAAACTAAGCAAGCACTGCAAAATCCGCGCCCGACAAATCCGTCACGCCCAAGAGCCTAAGGATCATCGGGCTGGCCACTTCGAATCCCGGCCGTCCCACCGAAGCCAGCTCGGTGAGCGCCGGCGCCAAGTCGATCGTCAGCCCGCCATCTTCCAGGCTCACCCCCGCATCGCCCACGCCGACCACGCCATCCCCGTTGCTGTCCAGCGCCTCGAAGCCGATGGTTTCCGTCCCGTCATCGTCGGTGATCACGAAGCGCAGCGTGCCGATCTGGTCCTCGCCATGGCGGAAGTCGGTGATGACGGTGCGCCCGCCACCCGCGAACTCCTGGTTCCCGCCGGAATACTCCATGGTGAAGCTGTCGGCACCCTGGCCCA
>NZ_WUJP01001098.1 GCF_009806515.1 Geminicoccus flavidas
GGGAGATGCTGGCGTCCAGGCTGTCAAAGCCGCCGATCTCGATCAGGTCGTCGCCGTCGCCAGCCGACACCTGGTCCCGGCTGTAGACGGCGATGGTGTCGTTGCCCGCTCCGCCATAGAGGATGTTGGCGCCCCCGCCGCCGTCCAGGTAGTCGTCGCCGTCGCCGCCCACCATGTGGTCGTCGCCCAGGCCGCCCCGCAGGTCGTCGTCGCCGCCATGGCCCTGCAGCCGGTCGTTGCCGGCACCGCCCACCAGCCGGTCGTCCCCGGCGCCGCCGCTCAGGCTGTCGTCGCCCTCGCCGCCGTCCAGCTGGTCGTTGCCATCGCCGCCCATGATCGTGTCGTCGCCGGCCTCGCCGAAGGCGATGTCGTTGCCGCTATCCAGGCCGATGACGTCGCTGCCGCCTTGGCCATGCACCGTGTCGTTGCCGGCTCTGGCCAGGATGATGTCGTCCCCGTCCGTGCCGTCGAGCAGGTCGTCGCCGAGCGTGCCTAGGATGATCGCCATCTTGCTCTCCCTATGGTCACGCTACCGGCATCAGGCTGACCGGCAGCATGTGGTCGTTGAACTCGAACCAGGCCATGTTGTCGTGGTAGAGCTTTCCAGAAGCGTTGTAGTAGCGGCCGGAATTGTTGGCGTCATCCTCGCTGATGGTGGGCACGGAGTGCGGATGACAGGCCCAGACCTGGGGAATCTTGATCTCCGGCCGGCGCGAGCCGTCCGGCATCAGCGCCCGGCCCTGGCTGGTGTCGTAGGTGCCGTCCGATCTCTTCCGGTAGAGGTTGAAGTAGCGGTGCGGGTTCTTCTGCAGCTGCATGGCG
>NZ_WUJP01001099.1 GCF_009806515.1 Geminicoccus flavidas
GATGCGCCGCACCCCGGTCCAGCGTGATGCTCTCGATGCCCCGATGGGCGGCGAGCAGGATCGTGCCGCTCGGGAGTGAGTGCTCCTGGCAGCGAGCAGGCTACGTCATCTGCCACCGCCTGGACGTATGAAATGGCGGCCGCGCGCCCATAGCGCCTGGCCCACACCTGGGACGGGCCCACCGAAGCTGGCGGCTGCAACTATTCGTTAAGCATCGGCAGCTATCATCGCCGGCATTGGCAATCCGTCGAGGGACAGTAAGCGTGACCGCTATCGTAGCCGTGGCCGGTCCTGGGACCGCACCCGCCTTCCCGCCGCCCGCCGGACCGGCCGTTCCGGAGCAGGATGGCCATTCCGTGCAAGCCGGCGCCGATCCGGCGCGACTCCTGTCCTTTCCGGCAGGCCTGCCCGGATTTCCCGGCTGCCGCCATTTTCAGCTCGAGCGGGTTCCTGGCAGCAGCCTGCTCCTGCTGCAATCCCTGGACGATGCCGGCCCGAGCTTCTTCGTGCTGCCGCTGCCCGGTGGGGATTCGCTGATCCGCCCTATGGATCGGCTCGCGGCCTGCCGCTCGGTCGGGCTCCCCCCTTGCGACACCGACTTCCTGGCGATCGTCACGGCCAGACGCAGCCATGCGGCCCTGGAATTGTTCGCCAACCTGCGGGCACCGGTCGTGATCGACACGCGGCGCCGCATCGGCGCGCAGATAGTACTCGCGGACGCAGCCTATCCCCTGCGTCACCCGGTGGTAGCGGCAGCCTGAGGGCGAGGTCGGATCATGCCCGGCAATACCTTGCTCTCGTCCCAGGCAGTGCTTCCCGCCGGCCATCCGGTGGTCGACGGCCGCCGCTCTGCGACCCAGGCCATGTTGCTGGCAGCGGTGGAGCGTCATCGTGCCATGGACTATGCCGCGGCGCGTGATCTCTATCGTCAGGTCCTGCGTTCCGATCCCGAGCAGGCGGATGCCGTCCATCTGCTCGGCATGGCATTGGCAGCGCTGGGCGAGGTGGCCAAGGGAGAACGGCTGGTCCGCCAGTCCATCGCGCTCCGCCCGGAGCGGGCTCGCTTCTGGTCCAACCTCGGCAATCTGCTGAACCGGAGCGGCCGCAAGCAGGCGGCGATCGAGGCTTTCGCAGAGGCAGCCCGGCGCGACGCGACCTTCGCGGACGCTCCCGCCAATCTCGCCGGGGTGCTGGCATCGCTGCAGCGTTACGAGGCTGCGGAAGCCGCAGCGCGCGATGCGCTGGAGCTGGATCCGAACCACCCGACGGGCCTCGCGAACCTAGCCGGTGCGCTCATCGGCCTCGGACGTTACGTGGAAGCCGAGCCGCACCTGCGACGCGCGCAGGAACTGGCGCCGAAGAGCTACGAGGTCTGGTACAATTTGGGCCATCTCTCGATGGCGCGCGGTCGCGTGGACGAGGCAGAGCAGGCCTTTCGGCGCGCCCGGGAACTGGATCCCGGGGCAGTCGAGCTGCTC
>NZ_WUJP01001100.1 GCF_009806515.1 Geminicoccus flavidas
CGCTGGCTGGGCTATGCCTGCGTGCGGACCCGCAAGGGGGAAGAGGCCGAGCAGTTGCTGCGGCACTACCTGACCGTCCGCCCCGCTCCCTCCAATGCTCATTCCATGCTTGGTCATCTCCTGGTCCAGCGTGGCATGCACGAGCAGGGAATCGACCTGCTGCGTCAGGGCGTCGGCCGCCCCGATGCGCAGGCAGCGGAGCATTCGACGCTGGTCTTCGACCTGAATTACTGTCCAGGGCTGGATCCGCTGCAGATCCGCGCCGAGCATGAGCGCTGGGCCAGGCGCTTCGCCCTGCCCCATGTGCTGCGGCACCGAAAGGCTGACACCGGCCGGGATCCACATCGGCGCCTGCGGGTGGGCTTTCTTTCCCCGGACCTGCGCGGTCACTCCGTCGCCTACTTCTTCCTGCCGCTGTTGCGCCATCTCGACCGGAGCCAGATCGAGACATTCTGCTACGCCTATGTCGACATGGCCGACGCCATGACCGCGACGTTGAAACAGGCAGCCGACCATTGGCGCGACGTCTGGGGCATCGCCGACGACGAGATCGCCAGGCGCGTGCGCGAGGATCGCATCGATATCCTCGTCGATCTCGCCGGGCACACCTCCGACAGCCGGCTGCTCGTCCTGGCACGACGACCCGCACCGGTTCAGGCCACCTATCTGGGCTATCCTAATACCACCGGCATGCCGGCAGTCGACTGGCGCATCGTGGACGAGGTCACCGATCCGGCTGGTGCCGACGCCCATGCGGTGGAGCAGTTGCTGCGGCTGGACCGCTGCTTTCTCGCCTACGAGCCGGTCGAGTTTCCCGGAATCGTCGAGCCACCTTGCGTCACGAACGGCTTCGTCACGTTCGGCTCGTTCAACAACATGGCCAAGCTGAATGAGGACGTGTTCGAGCTGTGGGCCAGGATCCTGCATCGCGTCGGAGGCTCTCGCCTCCTGCTGAAGCACGACATGAGCCATGATCCGGTGGTGCAGGAGAAAGTGCGTCAGGCCTTCAGCGGCCGGGGGATCGCGCCGGAGCGGATCGACCTCCTGCCGCGGACGCATGGCCGGGCCAGCCATCTGGCGACCTATGGCAGGATGGACATAGCGCTCGATACCTTCCCCTACGGCGGCACGACCACGACCTGTGAAGCGCTGTGGATGGGCGTCCCGGTCGTCACGCTCGCCGGTGACACGCACGCCGCGAGGGTGAGCGCGTCGATCCTGCACAGCATCGGCCTGCACTCATGCGTCGCCCGATCGGTTGAGGACTATCTGCTCACCGCGACCGAGCTCGCCAGGGCCAGGGACCTGCTCGTCGGCATGCGCCAGATGCTGCGCAGCGAAATGGGGGCCAGCCCACTGATGGACCAAGCCGATCTTGGTCGGCACATGACCGCGGCCTTCCGAACCATGTGGCACCGCCTTTGCGAGGCCTCACCCGAGCTGCGGCCTGAAGCGCAGGAGGCCGTGCCATGAAATCATGCTCGCCAGACCGCCAGGACCACCCCGCCTCTCCAGCCGGAGCGATGCTCTCGAGCGAGGTGACCGAGTTCGGGGAGCTGGCAGACATATCCCGGGAGATCAGGCTGCACATCGGCGGCGTGCAGCCCAGGGCCGGCTGGAAGATCCTCAATATTCAGCCCGGCCCCTATGTGGACTTCGTCGGCAGCTGCACGGACCTCACCGGTTTCGCCGACGGATCGATCGCCGAGGTATACGCTTCGCACGTGTTCGAGCATCTCGGCTATCAGGCCGAGTTACCGCAGGTTCTGGCCGGCATCCGGCGGGTGCTGCGGCCGGGCGGCAGGTTGCGCATCAGCGTCCCGGACCTGGACGTTCTTTGCCGCATGTTCGTGCATCCAGCACTCACCCCGGAAGCGCGCTTCCATGTCATGCGGATCATCTATGGCGGCCAGATGGACGCGCACGACTTCCACAAGGTCGGGTTTACCCTCGAGTTCCTCACCTACTTCCTTGCCAAGCACGGCTTTTGCGAGGTCCGGCGGGTCGCCTCGCACGACCTGTTCGACGACACGAGCCGCCTCGTCCTGTTCGGGCAGCCGATCAGCCTGAACGTGGTGGCCAGCATCTGACCGAACTGGCAGCCGCAAGGGTCGCACTCGCCGCGGCATTAACCTTGCCGGCACGATAACCTTTCCGCCGCCCCGCGGCGACATCGAGACAGGAGACGAACATGCCCCTCACTGGAACGACCAACACTGCGGCCAACACCGCTCTGCGCTATCTCAACAGCAATGCGGCGCAGGCGAGCAGTTCCCTGGCCAAGCTCTCCAGCGGCTCGCGCATCGTGAAGGCGTCCGATGACGCTGCCTCGCTCGCGGTCGGCACGAAGATCCGAGCGGACGTCGCGGCCCTGCGCCAGGCAGCGGTCAACACCGCGCAGGCCTCGAGCCTCCTCCAGGTAGCAGACGGTGGTCTTGCCAAGATCTCGGATATCCTGCTGCGGATGAAGTCGCTCGCGGTGCAGGCGCAGTCCGGCTCACTCACCGACAGCGAGCGCTCCTTTCTCGACCTGGAGTACCAGGAGCTGGTCGGTGAGGTGGGCAACATCGCCGGCCAGACCAAGTTCAACGGTGCCCAGCTGCTCAATGGCGCTTCGGGCAAGAGCATCGATCTGGGCGGCGGGACCGACACCCTGTTCAATCCCGCCAGCACTTATGCGAACGGGATCACCGCGCGGCTGTCGGGCAACGCCGCCGTGGGCACCTGGCAGCTATCCTATGACTACACCGCCGGCTCCAGCCTTGGGCAGTTCACCCTCGCGAACGGCACGGTCTCCGACACGGTGCAGTTCACCCACGCCTCGAACGCAGTGGTCTATGAGGGACGCATCTCTTTCGAGCATGCCGGCATCGAGATCAGCCTGAGCAATTTCGACTTCAGCGCCACCTTCGCCGCGGGCACAGAAAGCCAGTTCGGGGTGACCGGTAGCGACAGCCTGAGCTTCCAGGTCGGCGTGTCCTCCGGGGACACGATCGTCGTCAACATCGACGACGTACGGCCCGCCAGCCTCGGCCTCACCGGGACGAGCGTGGCCGATACTGCCAGTTCGGTGACCGCCGGCAACGCGTTGGACGGGGCAATCTCCGGCCTCAACGCCGCGCGCGCCAACATGGGCGCGATGATGGCCCGCTTCGAGTTCGCCTCGGCCAACCTTGCCACGAGCGTGGAGAATCTCGACGCGGCACGCTCCACCCTCCTGGACGTGGACATGGCTGCCGAGATGACCAGGTTCACGTCCCTGCAGATCCTGACCCAGGCCGGCGTCTCGATGCTGGCGCAGGCCAACCAGATGCCGCAAAATCTCCTGAAGCTGCTGCAGTGACCGAGGAGGATTGCCGGCAGCTTGCTCCCGGCAGATGAAGATGCCTTCCGCCTGGTCGGGTGAACACGATCACGGTCTTTCATTCGGCAGGAGGGTTGCTTCTGCGTGAAACTTGATCCTCGTCGATCACATGCGCCCAGTGAACCGTCGCCTCCCCTCTCGGAACTCCTGAACTTGCTCATGGCCTTGAGCCAGAGCTTGACGCCATGATACGGCAGCAACCGGATCATCTTCAATGAAACTAGGCCCCGTTAGCTCCTGAAGTCTGTTCCCGTCTGCTATGTGGTGAACAGCGGATGGGATGGCGGATGACGGGGGTGCTGACGGATGGGCAGTGGGCGGTGCTGGCGCCGTT
>NZ_WUJP01001101.1 GCF_009806515.1 Geminicoccus flavidas
TGCGCAACGAGGACGACGTGCCGTTCCACGGCGCCCGCATCGAGTTCAAGCAGGGCTTCCCGGGCTAGCGATATGGCCGGTGCGCGTTGGTTGAGATCGCGTGGCCGACTGGCATGGACGGCTGCCCCTTGGCACACTGTCTGTCCGACCCACTCGGTGGCGCGGTCGGCGATTTTCCGAGGTGCTAAGATGTTTCACGATGATGAATGGCGGGAATTCGTCTGCGTCCTCAACCATCGGATGCGCACCGAGAAGCGCGGCATGACCGACGACGAGATGCGGCAATGGCGCGACATGGTCGACAAGCGCTTGCTGGGCTTGGTGCCGCAGCCACCCGACCGCTGGAGCATGCCGCCGTCCTATCGCGAGCACCATTGGACGATCCAGCACCGGGTCGACAAGGAGCTGTTCTGGACCGACGGGGGGTACTGGGAGATCTGGGGCCACCATACCGTGCACCGGGCGGAGCGGGAGATGGTCGAGCGGGAGCTGGCGCGCGTCCAGGCCGAGGAACCGGAGTTCCCCGGCCAGCTCGTGCCGGTCGAGGTTATCTACCAGATCGGGGCGGCTGAGGGATAAGCGCCACCAGCGTCGCACGAGCGTGCGGCCGGAATATGATCAGCAGGGCAACCGTGCTTCGGCAGGCATGGATGCGGCAGGGTTGCCGGGGGAAAGCGGGATAGATGGACCTGAACGACATGGCGCAGAGGTTGGAGGCGAGCGGTGACTACCGCGTGCTCCGCCGTCTCGTGCCGCGCCGGCAGCCGCACATCCCCGATGGGTCGGCCACCCGGATCGGGCTGTTCGTGGACGTGGAGACGACCGGCCTGGATCCGGTCCGGCACGAGATCATCGAGCTGGCGATGGTCCCGTTCACCTATGCTCTGGACGGCCGGATCTTCGCGGTTGGTGACGCTTTCCAGCGCCTGCGGCAACCCGCGGAGCCAATCCCGCCGGAGATTTCCGTGATCACTGGGATCGACGAGGCGATGGTGGCCGGCCAGACCATCGAGCCGGCCGAGGTGGCTGCCTTTGCCACACCGGCAGCGCTGGTGATCGCGCACAACGCCGCCTTCGATCGCCGCTTCCTGGAGCGTTTCTGCCCGCTCTTCGCCCGCAAGCCCTGGGCCTGCTCGATAGCGCAGGTCGACTGGGCGGCGGAGGGTCATGAAGGGCTCAAGCTCGCCTATCTCGCCGCGGGTGCGGGGTTCTTCTACGACCGCCACCGCGCCGAAAATGACTGTCTCGCCGCCATCGAGCTGTTGGCGACCCCGCTGCCCAAGAGCGGCATTCCCGCCCTCACCAGACTCCTGGCGCAGGCGCGCACGCCGACCTGGCGCATCCTTGCGGAAGACTCACCCTATGACCGCAAGGACCAGCTGAAGGCCCGCGGCTATCGCTGGAGCGATCGGGCGAGCCCGGCGCCGCGCGGCTGGTATCTCGATGTCAGCGAGGCGGACAGGGAAGCCGAGCTGACCTTTCTCCAAGCGGAGATTTATGGGCACCCGGTCCAGCTTCAGGTCACGCGCATCGATGCCTATGACCGCTTTTCGGAGCGATGCTGAACGTTGATGTCTCACCGCCACATCCGGCGCGGCGAGACATATCTTAGGATCGCTCGGCTAAAGTACCGCTCGACGAGCTGGAGCAGAGAATGCTCTAATGAGTGGAAGTATCTTCTCCTTCAGAAAATAGAGCCCCATGCCCACCATCCACCTGCACTATGACGGCTGGCTCAGCCTGCCAGCCGATGCCCGTAAGCATCTAGACGTTGCCACTGGCGACCGGCTGGAGATCGAGTTCACCCAAGCTGGCCTGCTTCTGCGGTCGGCAAGGCAGGTCAAGAGTGCCAGTGCTCCGGAACCCGAGGCGGTGCTGGCTCAACCGGCAGCAGCGCCTGTCGAGCCGCCAGCACCCGTGGCAGCCGAGATGGTGGCCGCCAAGCGCGGGCCAGGCCGGCCACGCAAGCCCGTGGCGCAGGAGTTGGCGCCGCGCATCAAGGTCGGCGGTCGGCGCAGGAGCACGCAAGCCGTCTCCGATTGAGCAACAGTGTCTCACCGCTCCTTAAGGCGCCTCAGATCGTTCGCTCAAGATGTTCAAACTCACCTGCCGACGCCCAGACGCGCCTCGCTGGATGACCATCCGAAAAGGCGAGATGATGTAGAGTTCCAGTTCCGGCAGGTGGGCTTGGTCCAGCTGCCGTAGCAGACGCATCACCGCATCTCCTTCAGTCGCTGACCATTTGATCTTATGTGTTAAGACGATTTCATTGATCTTGCGGAAGATATGTCGGTCTTGTCGAAATCCTCACCCTTGAACAGCAAGGCGGTCTTGTTGTTCTTGGCAACGGCGTAGGCAAAGCAGTCACCGAGATTAAGCTGAGCGGGATGCCCCCTGCCCTTGCCATAGCGCGCAAAAGCGTCCAGCGCGGTGTCCACTTCTTCAGCACCGATCGTAGCAATCCGGATCCTGGCGGCTTTCAGAAACGCCTGTACATCCTCATTGGCCTCCGCCACGCTTGCATGCCGCTTGCGGCAGATGCCCAAGACCGCCTCGAAGATGGCTACGGGCGAGGTGATGGGTGAAGACGCTGCTTCCAGCACGTCCGTCAGCGCATCCGCCTCTGGCTCACGGGTAAGGATGGCGACAATGGCCGATGCGTCGACGAACATCTCAAGCGTCGCCACTGAGCTCGTCGTAGAACTTCTTGTCCGCCATCAGGCCGGTAGCCGGCCTGGCCATCACCCGCTCCTGGATCGGTCGGAGCCGTTCGCGCAAAGGCACCGCTTGATCCAGACGCCGCAACTCGTTCTCTAGAGCCAGCTTCACGGCTTCGGTCTTGTTGATGCCCTTACGAGCGGCGAGCTTCTCGGCGAGCTGGTTGACCTCCTCGCGGCGGATGTTGAGCGCCATCTCCGTCTCCTTGTGTAGACGAGTAGATGATGGCATCTTTACGTGCCTACAGCAACGTCTCCCCTCTTCATCCTCAAGATCCTCGATCGGTCGTCGCAGGACGACGAACCCACGCCCTACCGACAGATTCTCTCGCACGGCACCCCGTCACCATCACCGTCCAAGCGGGACAGGCCGCACTGCTCCAGGTAGAATCTGCCTCCGCACAGCTGGTCATCTGCTTGCAGTAGCGCTTGCCGCCGCAGCTGAACGCGCCGCTGTCGGCCACCATGGAGATGCCGCCCGTGACCAGCCGATGCTCATATCCGCCGGTGAACTTCCTGGCATAGGCATCCGGCTCCGGATGCGGTGCGCCGTTCGCGTCACCTTCCATGGTGATAGCCGGCACGCCGATGGTCGGGAACGCGGCGAGGCGCCGCCAGGCTTCCCCGAGAGTGCGGAAACATTCGAAACCATTTTGTGCCGGCATGGATGCGAAGCTGACATGGACCTCTCCTATCAGGGCCGCCACCGCGCAGACGACTGCGGCGATGATGAAGAAGGAAGAGCACGATGGCGGATATCTACGGTACCGAGGACAATGACTGGGGTGCCAACGAACTCCTCGGCACCAACAATGCGGACAACATCTTCGGCTATGGCGGCCATGACTGGCTGAAGGGTCGGGGCGGCGCCGACAACCTCTTCGGTGAGGCGGGCGACGACCTGCTCTACGGCGATGCCGGCAGCGATCATCTCTATGGTGGAGCCGGCGCCGACAACCTCACCGGCGGGACCGGTGTCGATCATCTGGCCGGCGGCAGCGGCATCGACATCGCGTCGTATACGCAGTCGGGCGCCGCCGTGACAGTCAGCCTCGCCACCGGCACCGGGTCGGGCGGCGAGGCCGAGGGCGACACGCTGCAGGACATCGAAGGCCTGACCGGTTCCGCTCATGCCGACACGCTCACCGGCAACGGCGCTGACAACAAGCTGCGCGGTCTCGGCGGCAACGACACCCTCAGTGGCGGTGCGGGCGGCGACCGGCTGTGGGGCGACGGCGGCGATGACATCCTCAAGGGCGGCAGCGGTGCGGACGACCTGATGGGTGGGACCGGCACCGACACGGCCAGCTACGCGGGTGCGGGCCAGGCGATCAACCTCTCCCTGTCGGCCGGAACCGGCTATTCCGGCGATGCGGCCGGTGATCGGTTCTTTGACATCGAGAACGTCATGGGCTCGTCGTTCGGCGACATGCTCCAGGGCTCGTCCGGGGCGAATCGGTTCGACGGCGGCAACGGCGACGACCACATGATCGCCGATGCCGGCGCTGACATGTATGTCGGCGGCGACGGCGTGGACAGCGTGAACTACGTCTATTCCGGCGCCATCAACGTGAACATGGACACCAACCAGTCCAGCGGCGGGCTGGCGGCCGGCGACAAGTTCTACGGCGTGGAGCGGATCTATGCCACGGGCGGTGCTGACACGGTGACCGGCAACGGCCTGGACAACATCCTCTACGGCCTCAGCGGCCTGGACCGGCTGTCTGGTGGTGCCGGCAAGGATACGCTGGTGGGCGGCAGCCAGCTGGACATCCTGACCGGCGGCAGCAATGCCGACACCTTCGTCTGGACGGAACTCACCGACAGCCTGGGCAACGGCTTCTTCGACATCGTGAAGGACTTCAGCCACGCCCAGGGCGACAAGCTGGACCTGAGCGGCCTGGACGAACTGGGCGGCAACGTCACCTTCCGCGGCACCGGCCAGTTCACCGGCGCGGACCAGGTCCGCTACTACAACGACAACGGCAACACGATCGTCGAGGTGAACGCGGTGGGCGCATCCGGCACCGACCTGCGCTTCCAGCTGGACGGGCTGCACTCGCTGGTGGCAGGGGACTTCGTGTTCTGAGGAAGAAGCCGGCAGCATGAAAGAAAAAGGCCCCGGCAGCGCTGCCGGGGCCTTTCTCGCTGGCAAGAACCGCTCAGTTCTTCGCGGTGTCGACCAGCTTGTTCTGGCCGATCCAGGGCATCATGGAGCGCAGCT
>NZ_WUJP01000450.1 GCF_009806515.1 Geminicoccus flavidas
ACGCCGCCCGCACATCCCTCCAAAACGCTCTATTCCAAGCGCTCCACCAACCAACGATGTCAAACAACATCTCAGCCGACGGTCCGGACGACCATCGGGCAGTCCCTCGCGTGGACCGCCACCCAACCTCGACAGATCAGGTACTCGCAACCTTCGGGCACCAGCGCGACGATCACCGTCGCCGCTCAGCACCCAGCCTCGCTGCGTGGGCCGGGTTCTAAGCCTGGCCCAGCCAACCGTCAACAAGGAATTTCGACAAAGATTCGATCGGGCAGCGACAGGTTGATGGCCGGATCGGCCGGGCCCGGCGGATCAACCTGAGGTTAGCACTTTCTGGCCCTCTGCACGCTGTAGGTGGCGGCCGGTCGGTTGACAGGGGCGGCCACGCTACGCATGGTCCCGGCATCATCTAGATATGGTGGCGCGCCACCGCAGGCGACCGATCGACGGGCCAGATGGCCCGGGTGCTGGTGCTCGCGGTAACGGCAGCCCGTGACACGTGCGGGGGGAGGATCGAGCGTTGCGTCCACGTAAGGCCCGCCCCGCTCCCGTCCGCTGGCTCCCCCTGATGACCGCGGCCGGGCTGGCATTCACCGCCGGGTTCGGCGTCGCCGGTGCGACCTTCCATTATTTTGGCCCCTATTCCAGCGATCCGGCGCCCGAACCCCAGACCGAGCTGGCACCGCCGCAGGCGGCAGCGATTCCGGTCGCAGCCCCGGCCGAGCTGGCACCGGCCGTACTGTTCGCCCAGCCGGACCAGGGTCCGGCCGTCGGGACGCCGACCATCCAGGCGGCCGTGACTGCCGACGCGCCGATGGACGGGCCCGGCATCTGGGCGCTCGAGAGCCTCGACCAGAGCAGCTCGGTGGCCGAGGCGGCGCCCGAGCTGCTCCTGCCACCCAAGGAAGAGGTGCTGGAAGTCGAGGTCGAGAAGGGCGACACGCTGATCGACATCCTGCAACGCGCCGGTGCGGTCGACAGCGAAGCCCACGCGGCGATCGCCGCGCTCAAGGACGTGTACGACCCGCGTCAGCTGCGCGCCGGTGCCAGGGTGTCGGTCGCGATCACGAGTGGCGAAGAAACCAGCCCGCTCCAGGGCCTGACCATCCCGATCGCGTTCGCCCAGGAGCTCAAGGTCG
>NZ_WUJP01000458.1 GCF_009806515.1 Geminicoccus flavidas
GGCACGGCGGTGGGGATCCTGCCGGGCATTGGCCCGGCCCTCACCATCGCCCTGCTCCTGCCGGTCACCGCCTACCTGGACGCCACCGGCGCCTTCATCATGTTCGCCGGCCTCTATTACGGCGCCATGTACGGCTCCTCGACCACCTCGATCCTGCTGAACACGCCGGGCGAGAGCGGCTCGATCGTGACCGCGGTGGAGGGCCACAAGATGGCCAAGGCCGGGCGGGGTGCCGCGGCGCTGGCCACGGCCGCCATCGGCAGCTTCGTCGCCGGCACGATCGGCACGGCCCTGCTCACCTTCCTGGCACCACTGATCGCGGGTCTGGCCATCGCGTTCGGCCCCTCGGAATATTTCGCGATCGCCGTGTTCGCGTTCGCTGCCGTGTCCTCCATGCTCGGCACCTCACCGTCGCGCGGCCTGTTCTCCCTGTTCCTCGGCATCACCGCGGGCGTGGTCGGGATCGACAGCCTGACCGGCCAGTCGCGCTTCACCATGGGCTTTCCTAGCCTCCTGGATGGCATCTCGATCGTGGTGGTGGCCGTCGGCCTGTTCGCGGTGGGCGAGGCGCTCTGGGTGGCCTCGCAGCCCTC
>NZ_WUJP01000459.1 GCF_009806515.1 Geminicoccus flavidas
CCTGCGCGTCCAGGAGATCGAGCCGGTGAAGGGCTCGCTCTGGATGACCCGCGGCGAGTGGCGGCGCTCCTGGAAGCCCTGGCTGCGCGGCACCTTCATCGGCTTCCCGTTCGGAGCACTGCCGGCCGGCGGCACCGAGATCCCGACCTTCGTGTCCTACACGCTGGAAAAGAAGCTGAGCTCCCGGCCCGAGGAGTTCGGCAAGGGTGCGATCGAGGGCGTGGCCGGGCCGGAGGCCGCCAACAACGCCGCGGTGGCCGGCGTCTTGGTCCCGCTCCTCACGTTGGGATTGCCGACCTCCGCCACCGCCGCGATCCTGCTGGCGGCCTTCCAGGAATACGGCCTGCAGCCGGGGCCCCTCCTGTTCCTCACCAGCGGCGAGTTGGTCTGGGGCCTGATCGCCAGCCTCTATATCGGCAACCTGGCGCTGCTGGTCCTGAACCTGCCGCTCGTGGGTCTGTGGGTGCGCCTGCTCGCGATCCCCCAGCACCTGCTCTATGGCGGGATCCTCGTGTTCAGCACGCTGGGCGTCTACAGCCTGAACCGCTCGATCACCGACCTCGTCCTGCTTCTCCTGTTCGGCCTGGTCGGCTGGGTGATGCGCCGGGTCGACATCCCGGTGGCCCCCTGCATCATCGGCCTGATCCTGGGCCCCATGGCCGAGGAGCAGCTGCGCCGCGCCCTGTCGATCTCCCAGGGCGACCTGGTGGCGGTGCTGACCCGGCCGCTCACGCTCACCATCCTGATCCTGGCGGTGCTGGTGGTGGCCGTGCCGCCGCTCCTGGCTCGGCGGCTGCGAGGATGAGGATCGGGCGCGTGCGCCCTCCCATGCTATGCTCCCCTCGTCCCGCCCGGGGGCAGCGATGGCGACCAGAACCGGACGGCGGATTGTGGCGATCCTGGCGGCCGACGTGGTGGAATAATCCGCGCTCATGGAGCAGGACGAGGACCGCGCCCTCGCCCGGCTGAAGGCGCACCGCCAGGAGCTGGTGGAGCCGCTGACCGCCGAATATCAGGGCCATGTGGTCAAGCTCATGGGCGACGGCCTGCTGGCGGAGTTCGCCAGCGTGGTCGATGCGGTGCGCTGTGCCGTGCTGATCCAGAGGGGCATAGCCGAGCGAGGCCAGGCTGCCCGGCAGTGAACGCATCTGGCTACGCATCGGCATCAATCTGGGCGACGTGATCCGCGAGGCCGATGGCGACCTCTACGGCGACGGGGTGAAGGTCGCCGCCTGCCTGGAACAGCTGGCAGAGGCTGGCGGCGTGATGATCTCCGGCACGGCCTATGACCAGCTCCACAGCAAGCTGGATGTCACCCTGGACTTCGCCGGCGAGCAGCGGGTCAAGAACATCGAGCGCTTCGTGCGCGCCTACCGTGTGCGGCTGGGCAGCCGAAAGGGCCGCCGCGCCCGCCCCTGGCTGCGCGCCGGCTGGTGGCAGTCCGCCGTCGCCGCCATGCTGCCCGTCCTCCTGACGGCCGGGGCCGCTTGGTGGCTGTGGCCGCAGGAAGCGCGTTCCACCAGCTCAGCCACCGCCGTGCTGCCCTTCGCGAACCTGGGCGGCGACCCTGCGACCGGCCGGCTTGCCGACGGCATCACCGAAGACACCATCACCGACCTCGCCCGCTTCCGCGGTCTGGACGTGATCGCGCGCAACTCCATTGAGGTCTACAAGGGCAAGGCGGTGGACGTGCGCCAGGTCGGCGAGGAGTTGGACGTCGGTTACGTGCTGGAGGGCTCGGTCCAGCGAGAGGCCGACCGGATGCGGATCACCGCCCAGCTCGTCGACACGCAGAACGATCCGCATGGTCGGAGTGCTGGGACCGGCCGACGCAGGATGTCTTCGAGATCCAGAGTGAGATCGCCGAGCAGATCACCGGCAAGATTGGCGGCTTCACCGGCATGATAATCGTTGCCGGGCAGACGGCGGCAAAGCGCAAGCGTCCGGAAGACTTGGCTTCCTACGATCTCTACCTGCTCGGTCTGGAAGTACAGCACCGTCTGACCCCGGAGGGCGTGCACCAGGCCCTTCGCCTGCACAAGCAGAGCCTCGCGATCGATCCTGGCTTCGCCCGTGCCTGAACCGCCGCGGCTTGGTGCTACGATACGCTGCTGGCCCTTCCCGATCCAGCACCCGGTCTGCGCCAGCTGAGCCTCGATGCTGCGAGATGCGCGGTTGAACTGGACCTTGCTGACGCGGAAGCACACGCAGCACTCGGCAACATGTTGGGGGCGACGGGCGATCTTGCCCGTGCCGAGGCCGAGCATGAGCGGGCGCTCAGCCTCACGCCGGATCGGCTGACATCCTGACCATCTATGCTGCCTGGGCAAGCAGCTATGGCAAACCGGAGAAGGGCGTAGAGGCGGCGCTTCGGGTAATACGCCTTAACCCGCAGTTGCCAGCCTATGCCTTCCGCACCTACCGCTACACCTTACTTCATGGCTGGCAGGTACGAAGATGCCCTGCACTTTGCGAACCGGGTGCCCCGCGAAGCTTATAACCTGTTCGACCACGTGCTCCGAGCTGCGGCGCTGGCGGCGCTGGGCCTTGGAGAGGAAGCGCGTGCGGCTGTAGCGGAGACAATCGCGCAGTTCCCGCACATCAGTGTCGAAGGATTTGCCATTCTCGATCCCGCGTGGAACGAGGATGAACGGCAGCGCCCCGTCGAGACCATGCGTAAGGCCGGCTCCCCCTTGTGCGCGAGCGCCGACGACCTCAGAAACAGTCCGGACCTCCAGCGCCTTCCCGAGTGCGCCGCCTCGTGACCGGAGCTTGCCGCAGCCCGGCCCCCGCCTAACTCCATGATCGGGAGATCGGAGCGAGGAACGCCCTTACATGCCGCCGTCCTTCCTGCCGGGCAGGCTCGTCCAGCCGCTGCGTGCCGCGATCACTGGCGGCGTGGCCGCCTATTTCAACGACGGCGCGCGCGGCGAGAAGCCAGTCCTGCGCCATCCCGACGGGCTGTTCGGCCCGGGCTCGGTGACCTGGCGGGTCCATGGCGACGTGGCGTCGATGATGGTGGGTGGCGTTGCGGCCCTCCTGCTCCAGATGCTCCATCCCGCCGTGCTCGCCGGCGTGCTGGACCATTCCAACTTTCGGGCCGACATGCATGGCCGGCTGCGGCGGACCGCACGGTTCGTCTCGGTCACCACCTATGGCGAGCGCGCCCTGGCCCTGGCGGCGATCGAGCGGGTGCGCCGCATCCATGCCGGGGTTCGGGGCACGCTGCCGGACGGCACCCCCTATGCCGCCAGCGACCCGGACCTCCTGGCCTGGGTGCACGTGGCGGAGGCGAGCTGCTTTCTCCGCTCCTGGATCCGCTATGGCGAGCCCGGCATGCTCATGGCCGACCAGGACCGCTATTTCGCCGAGATGGCCGAGGTAGGCCTGGCGCTCGGGGCCGATCCCGTGCCGCGCAACCGTGCGGAGGCCAGGGCGCTGATCCAGGCGATGCGGCCCCGCCTGCGCTGCGATGAATCCACCCGGGACGTGGCGCGGCTGATCCTCACCAAGCCGGCATCGACGGCTGCGATGGCGCCGCTGCACGCCCTTGCGATGGACGCCGCGGTCGACCTGCTGCCGGGCTGGGCCGCACAGATGCACGGCCTGTCCGTGCCGCACTTTCGCACCCCGCTCATCCGCATCGGCACGCTGGGCGTGGCCCGCACCCTGCGCTGGGCGTTCGCAGCCAGACGGGCGCCGGCCCGCCCGCTGCCGGCCCTTCCCGTGCAGGGAAGGAGCCGGACGCGCCGCCCGCCGGGCGGGCCCGATCGCTCTGAACGCTATTGACCCTACCCCCGCCAACTGCATTTTCACGCTCCAGAAGGCCAGGAGGGCCCAGTGCCGCTGGGCGTTCTTGCGTTGCGCCCCGAGTGCGCCTGTGGCTTCTTGGCTGATATATCATTTGCCGGTAACGGGTCGTTCCCACTGCCGGCGAGGGAGGCAAGAAGGATGAGACGAGACCTGCTCAAGCGCGGACTGCTGCTGGGTGCGGCCGCCATGTTCGTCGCGACCAGCGCGCCCGCCTCGGCCGAGACGCTGACGGTCTGGTGGGTGAAGGGCTTCTACCGGTCCGAGGACGAGGCGCTGTTCAAGGCGATCGAGGCGTTCGAGCAGAAGACCGGCGTCAATGTCGAGCTATCGCAGTACGCCGTGCAGGACATGATCCCCAAGACCGTGGCGGCACTCGACAGCGGCACGCCGCCCGACATCGCCTACTCGGACACGTACGACTTCCAGACCGGCGCCATGTGGGCGTTCCAGAACAAGCTGGAAGACCTGACCAGCGTGCTGGAGCCGATCAAGGACCAGTTCGACGAGAACACGCTGTCCACCACCTATCTCTACAACGACACGACCAAGCAGCGGGCCTACTACTCCTTCCCGCTCAAGCGCCAGACCATGCATATCGAGTACTGGATCGATATGCTGCAGGAGGCGGGCTTCCAGGAGAGCGACGTTCCCGAGGACTGGGAAGGCTTCTGGAACTTCTGGTGCTCGGATGTCCAGTCCGGTGCGCGCGGCGCCACCGGCCAGCGCATCTACGGCATCGGCCAGCCGATGGGCGTGGATTCGACCGACAGCTTCTTCTCGTTCCTGACCTTCATGGACGCCTACAACGTCAAGCTGGTCGACGACGAGGGCAATCTGTTGGTCGACGATCCGAGCGTGAAGGAAGGCCTGGTCGGCGCGCTCACCGACTACACCATGCCCTATACCGAGGGCTGCGCGCCGCCGTCCGCCACCTCTTGGAAGGACCCGGACAACAACGTCGCCTTCCACAACAAGACCACCATCCTCACCCACAACGCCACGATCTCGATCGCGGGCAAGTGGTTCGACGACATGACCAATCCGGCTCTCTCCGACGAGGAGCGCGCCCAGGCCAAGAAGAACTACGAGGAACTGATCCGCACCCGCGGCTTCCCGACCAAGCCGGACGGCACGCCGATGGTCTACCGCTCCGCGGTGAAGACCGGCGTGATTTTCCAGCAGGCGGCAAACAAGGAGCGCGCCAAGGAGTTCCTGGCCTTCCTGATGCAGCCCGAGAACCTGCAGCCTTATGTGGAAGGCTCGCTCGGCCGCTGGTTCCCGGTGACCAAGAGCGGCATGGAGAGCCCATTCTGGCAGGCCGATCCGCACCGCAAGTCGGTCTATGACCAGTTCAAGGCGGGCACGGTCACCTTCGAGTTCACCAAGAACTGGAAGTTCACCCAGCTCAACAACGAGAACGTCTGGGCCAAGGCGATGAACCGCGTGGTCAATGAGAACGTCTCGGTCGAGGACGCGGTGGACGAGATGATCGCCCGCATCAAGGAAGTGGCTGGCTGAAGCAACGGCCATCCGTCATGGCCGTTCTTCGGCCATGACGGACCCTTTGCAAGGGCGTAGCCTGATCGGTCAGCAGAACAGGAAGATCGGAGGCGAACCATGTCGGTAGCAGCTGTCCAAACGGACCGCGCTCCCCCCGAAAGCAAGGTCCGCCGCCCCTGGACCGCCGCCGAGGCCTGGGGCCTCGTCCTGCTGGTCCCCTACATCCTGGTCTTCCTGGCCTTCGTGCTCTACCCGGTGCTCTACGGCTTCTGGCTGGCGCGCCATCCCTCCAGCTACGTCGCCCTGTTCGGCGATCCGATCTTCCGCCGCTCCGTGGTCAACACGCTGGTCTTCCTGGTCGTCGCGATCAACGTGAAGATGCTGCTGGCCCTGTTCCTGTCCGGCTTCTTCCTGCACGAGCGCTGGTGGGTCCGCTGGCTCTCGGTGCTGTTCATCCTGCCCTGGGCGGTGCCGGCGATCCCGACCATCCTGTCGGTCCGCTTCATGCTCAATCCCGAGTGGGGCCTGGTCAACCAGCTCTGGTTCCGCTGGACCTTCGAGGACGGGCCGAACTGGCTGAACGAGCCCTGGCTGGGCCTGACCATGGCCATGGCCGTCCATATCTGGAAGTCGCTGCCGTTCTGGACGCTGATGATGCTGACCGGGCGGCTCGCCATCTCTAACGATCTCTACGAGGCCGCCTCGGTGGACGGCGCCAATGGCTGGCACAAGTTCCGCTATGTCACCTGGCCGTCGCTGCAGACCATGTACGTGACCTGCACCATCCTCTCGATGATCTGGACGCTCGGCGACTTCAACAGCGTCTACCTCCTGACCGGAGGCGGGCCCGCCGACCTGACCCACGTGCTCGCCACGCTCGGCATCCGCTACCTGCGCCTGGCCCAGGTCGACCTGTCGCTCGCGACGGTCGTCTGCGCGATGCCGCTGGTGCTGCCGCTGGTCTACATCATGATGAAGCGGTACTCCAAATGAGCGCGCCCCGTCGCCCCGGCTGGTTCCTGCGCGGCGTCGCCACCGACGCCAAGCTGCTCCTGATCGGCATCCCGGTGTTCCTGTGGACCATCCTGCCGATCTACCATCTGTTCCTGTTCTCGATCTCGCCCAAGGATCAGGCGATGTCAGGCCGGCTGTGGCCGGAGAACCCGACCCTCAACAACTTCATCATCGTCTTCAGCGAGCGCCACCACTTCCTGGGCAATTTCTGGCAGCAGTTCTGGAACTCGTTCTTCATCGCCGCGATGGTGGGCATCCTGACCCTGGTGGTTGCCACCTTCGCGGCCTTCTCGATCAGCCGGCTGAAGACCCGCTTCGGCGGCACGGTGATGAACCTGGCCCTGTTCACCTATTTCGTCCCGGCCGCTTTTCTGGCCGTGCCGATGTACCGGACCATGGGCATCTACGGACTGCTCAACACCCAGTGGGCGCTGATCCTGGCGATGATGACGCTGGCAGCACCCTACGCGATCTGGGTGCTCAAGCAGGCCTCCGACAAGCTGCCGCGCGAACTGGACGAGGCGGCGGTGATGGACGGCGCCACGCCCATGCAGCTCTTCCGCCTGGTCTACCTGCCACTGATGGCGCCCTCCCTGGTGGCGGTCGGCGTCTACGCGCTGCTGCTGGCCTGGAACGAATATCTCTACGCCTTCCTCCTGCTGTCCCGGGACACCGACGTGACCCTGCCGGTGGCACTCGGCAATTTCCTGGCCGCCGACGACTCCCCCTGGGAACTGCTCATGACCACCGGCCTGATCTACGCGGTCCCGCCCGCGGTGATCTATTACGTGTTCAAGCGCTACATGACCGCCGGGCTCACCTCCGGGGCGGTGAAGAGCTAGTCCGGGCCTGAACGGCCGCTGCGGGCTGCCGATCCGCTGCCCTCCGGACCGGGAGCCTCTTGCCGGCCTCGTCCCATCAGCCTGCCAGTATCCGGCGCTTCTGGTCTGTGAACTCCTGGTCGGTCAGGGCGCCCGCGGTCCGCAGGGCTGCCAGTCGCTCCAGCTTTGACACGACACGTCCGCCGAGGCTGAACCGGCACCATGCGCCGCAGGACGATGAACACCGGCGTCGTCCGCGCCCGGACGAAGTCGGCAAAGGCGGCTGCCTGGCGCTTGTCGACCTGCTCGATCCTGGCCCGGTTGCCGGACGCATGGATGGTGATGTCGCCGAACAGGATGCCGGCCTGGTATTCGATCGAGGTGATCTTCTCGCAAGGGAAGTCCTCGGCCCTGATCCCATAGATCAGGCCTTTGTCCACGAAGATCAGCCGCTGGTTCGTCGCCACGAGAAGGCCGAACCCTCCCTGGTAGGCTCTCTGCGCCGGCCGCTCCACGCGCTCGTCTTCCCATAGAAGCCCCGCAGCGCCTTTATCTCCCGGTATGCAAGCCATCGGCTTGCACCGTCCAGCGCAGCAACCTGCTGCCTCACCTCGTCGACCGTCGCCATCCCGTTCCTCGAACAGCAGGTTGCGGCTGCACAGGCCAGCCTCTGCGCATGCCCCGCTTGTAGCAGGCACTTCCTAAGGAAGCATGAAGTGTGGCGGCCGAAGCTGCGGTGGGCGGCGCGGACGGCCGAAAAGCCCGGGCTCCGGCGCGGCCGCTTTGCCTCATCCGCTCATATCCGGTGCGGATGCCGTTCTCGGGCCGAACTTGCCTGAGAGAGCCAGGTGGAAGCCCGGTGCCCTCCCTGCGCGACGCTGCCTGGGACCGATGCCGATCCCGCCGGCCCAGCCTTGTCGCGCAATGACGAGCCAGCGGATCGCCGCTCGCCTTCATGCTACTGTCCCCTGGCGGCTACCGGATCGTGGAGGCAGGCATGTTCGTGACCCTGCTCGGCGCACTGCTGATCTTTCTCGGGATCCTTTACCTGGCGGCCCAGGCGCTCCGGCGCGGCCGGCTGAGTGCGGGCACCCCGGAGCGCCCGGTGGCGCAGGCCGGCTCGCTGGAGCCGCCCGGCCGGGTCACCGCCTTCCGGCTCGGCGCGAACTGGCCGGGCCTCGCCCTGATCGCCCTGGGTGCAATCCTGCTGATCGCCGTGGCGGCCATCCCGGCAGCCTCCTAATCGCCCCTGCGGCCCAGGTCCGGTGATCTTCATCACCGGCCAGCACCCTTGCCCGGTGGCCAATGGCTCTGGAAGTACCGGAAACGCGACGCCGCAGGATCGGCTCCTTCCGGAACCAGGTCATCATCGCAAGGAGGCTACCGATGATGCAGACCCGGAGAATCCCTCGAACCGGACAGCGGCACGCTTTGGGCGCCATCCGCCACTGGCTCCCGCTGCTCCTGCTCCTGGCCGCCATGGCGGTGCCGCCGGGCGCACGGGCGGAAGAGCCGTCTGTGCGGCAGTTGGCCAACCTGATCTTCGCGCCGCCGCCCTGTTGGAAGTTCATCGGCCGGCGGGCGGCGGACGGGCGGCTCGAGATCAATTATGACGGCGACCGCGACCGCTGCCGGAAGTGCCAGATCGTCATCGACCGGGGCAACAGCACGGCCATGTCGATCCGAGCTTGGCAGGAAGCCCTTTCACGGGCCGTCTTCGAGGCACCGCGCCGGCCAGCCCCAACCAATGGCACTGGGAGGCCAATGGCGCCGACCAATCCATATCCTGATGCGCGTGGCGAGGGACGACCGCGGCCGGAACTCGTTCCGGGCGTTCTTCGCGGTGGGCCTGTCCACCGCCATGAGCTTCTGGCGTTCACCGCCGAGGTCAGCAGCCAAGCGGAGCTGGACGGTGCGGCCGCGGTCATCAACGCCGGTGTCCTGCCGATGCACTATTTCGACGGCCGGACTGCGACTCTGCAGATAATGAATGACGGCGCCATCCATTCCGGCCGCGTCACCATGTACCCCAAGAAGGTGCCGCCCGCGGGCTACCGCTTCGCCGGCACGATCCACTCGGTCAGCTATACCAGCTTCGGCCTGACCGGCGGGGTGCCGAGCGAACGCAACTAGGTCTTCCGCAAGAACGGAACGGTGGTCGGTTCGGCCTTCGTCGGGGTCTCCGGCTCGGGCGACGATGGTGGCGGGTTCAGCGGCGGCTCGACCCAGCAGGAGACGGTCGGCCGCTACGAGGTGCTGAACGGCCGGATCATCATCACGCCGCCCACCGGCGAGCCCTTGTCGAGCTGGATCCTGTTCGACGGCGGGACGAACCTCGTGATCGGCGGGAAACCGGTCAAGGGCGGCTGAGCAGATCCCGGGGCCGGCCGCATCACCGGCCGACTCGGCCCTCCCTGGCCCGTGCCGTCGCGAAGATGTCCCAGACCGCCAGGAACATCGCGGCGATCAGCGGCCCGATCACGAAGCCGTGGATGCCGAAAATGGCGATGCCGCCCAGCGTGGAGATCAGCACCAGGTAGTCGGGCATCCTGGTGTCCTTGCCGACCAGGATCGGGCGCAGGACATTGTCCACCACGCTGATCACCAGCACGCCCCAGGCCATCAGAACGATGCCCTGCCATACCGCACCCGTCATCAGGAAGTAGATGGCGGCCGGCAGCCAGACCAATGCCGCGCCCACGGCCGGTAGCAGCGCCAGCAGGGCCATCAGCACCGCCCACAGCAGGGCAGCATGGATGCCCAGGATCCAGAAGATCAGCCCGCCCAGCGCCCCTTGCAAGGCAGCCACGATGATGGTGCCCTTGAGCGTGGCCCGGACCACGGTGGTGAACTTTTCGGCGAGCGCGCGCTGCTGGTCCACATGCAGCGGGAGCGCGTTCCGGATGCGCCTGACCAGCGCGTCGCCAT
>NZ_WUJP01000460.1 GCF_009806515.1 Geminicoccus flavidas
CGGGCAGCAGGAAGAACAGCAGATAGAGCATGACGAACAAGTCGATGACGAAATCGGCCGTGTTCTGGCCGATATTGATCACCTGGGTGGCGACGAACTGGCTGCCCCACATCAGGGCGGCGGACAGCCTTTCGCGCACCGCGTCGAAATCGGTCAGCCCGAAGCGGTCCAGCAGCCCGGTCGCCCAGCCGGGCAGCGCGTCGTGGACCGTCTGGAAGAACCCGCTGAAGTTCAGGCTGCCCGACCGCATCCCCTCATAGATGCCGGCCGCTTCCTGCAGCAGCATCAGGGCGATCAGCGTCACCGGCAGGATCACCATCACCAGGATGATCGCCTCGGTGACGAGTGCCGCCAGCGTGCGCCGCTGCCCCATCGCCCGCACCAGGCGCCGGTAGAGTGGTGCAAACAGGATCGCGATGACGGCGCCCCACAAGACCGCCCCGTAGAAGGGCTGGACGATCCAGAAGAATGCCAGCGAGGTCACGACGAGCAGGAACAGGAAGGCTTTGTCTTCGATGGCGGTCAAAGCCGGTCCCTCGTCGGTGACGTCGCCGGCTTCGCCCCGGCCATTGCGACGCAAAGGATCGCCTGTTTCTCCTCAGGCCGCCAGCAGCTCGTCCGCCGGACCGAAGAACTCGTAGTGGATGCGGGTGCCCGGCACCCCGGACCGGGACAGGGTGGAGACGAAGTTGCGCAGGAACGGGCGCGGCCCGCACAGATAGTAATGGGCCTCGTCCAGGGGTGTGTGCTCGGCCAGCCACTCGCCGGTAATCAGCCCGGCATGGTCGTAGTCCCTGCCCCGGACGTCCTCCGTCCGCGGCTGCTCGAAAAAGTTGGTGGCCTCGATCCCGCCGTGCCTCGCCGTGAGCTCCCGGACATGGGCGCTCATGGCATGGGTGGAGCCATCGCGCGTGCCGTGGACGTAGAGGGCGCGGGTCTCGGGAAGCCGTGCCGCGATCATTTCCAGCATGCTCATCATCGGCGTGAGCCCGACACCGCCGCTCAGCAGCACCACCGGGCGGTCGGGATGCTGCGGCAGGAAGAACTCGCCGGCCGGCGGGGCGACCTTCAGCACCGTGCCGACCTTCGCCTGGTCGTGCAGCCAGCCCGAGGCGGCACCCATCGGCTCGCGCTTCACTGAGATGCGGTAGGTCTCGCCGTTCGGCGCAGACGAGATGCTGTAGTTGCGCTTGAGCGGCGGCTGGCCAGGGATCTCCAGCCAGAAGGTCAGGTACTGGCCGGGCCCGTGGCGGATGACTGGCCGGCCATCGCTCGGCCGCAGCAGGAAGGAGGTGATGATGGCGCTCTCCTGCCGGCGCTCCTCGATGACGAAGCTCCGCCAGCCCTTCCAGCCGCCCTCGGCCGAGGCCAGCTTCCCGTAGAGCATCTTCTCCCGCGCGATCAGGATGTCGGCGAGAAACCAGTAACCCTTGCCCCAGGCCGCCAGGATCTCGTCGGTCGCGGCCTCGCCCAGCACGTCCTTGATGGCGCCGAGCAGCGCATCGGCCACGTAAGGATAGTGCTCGGGCAGGATCTGCAGGCCGACATGCTTCTGCGCGATCCGCTCGACCGTGGCCGCCAGGGGCACCAAGTCGTCGATGTTCTTGGCATAGGCGAGGATCGCGTTCGCCAGCGCCTTCGGCTGCGAACCGGCATCGCCATGATGCGACTGGTTGAACAGGTCGCGGATCATCTCGTTCTGGAACATCCGCGCATACATGGCGCGGGTGATCTCCAGTCCATGGGCTTCCAGGGCCGGTACGGTGGCCTTGATGAGGGCGCGGCTACGTTCGCTTACGGTCTTCGACATTCGTCGCTTCCGGGCATCTGCGTTGGAGGGTCAGGGCTGCGGCGGCTGGTCGTAGAACTCGATCCGCATGAGGATCGACCCGATCGGCTCGACAGAATGGGTCTCCTGGGGATGCACCAGCGCCGGCGCGTCGCTGGTGACGGTCAGCGTCTCGCCACGCTCCGCGAAGGTCAGCCTGATCTCCCCGGCGATCACCCTGATCAGTCCCCACACGCCGGGCCTGGTCCGGTGCTCGGCACGCAAGCCGGCAGGCAGGGTGGTCTCGTCGAAGAGCGGGCTCGTGCGGCGGGGCTGAACGGCGGTCATGGCGGACGGCCTTATCTAAATCATGTGTCCGCCATACCGAGGAAGGCTTCGACCTGGTCGACTGCACGAGTTGCGTGATCGCACCCGCCTGTGGCCTGGCCCTCGGTGCTGGGCGAGGCGCTGGCCGCATTCCTCGCCGTGCTGGACCGCTACAGCCTGGCGGATCTCCTCAGCCGGCGCGCCGACATGCTGGCCCTGTTCCGCCAGGACCCGCCCTCCCCGGGGCAGACCGCCGCTTCATCCACCAGGCCGCTTCATGCTATGGATGGCCCGGTGCGCACGGCGGACGGGCAGGGAGTTGCCGGGCAGGTAGCCTGCGAAGTCGAATTGCACGAACGAACCCGAGGAACCGGCTGAAATCAGCTAGTTGAGAGATTTTCGACACTCGGCCGCAGCCGGGTGCCGACTGCCGGACGCTATCAAGCTGGCACCGTCGCCTCACCTGCGCTACCAGCCTGCCGTCAAGAACGTCAGGATGCCTCGAGATGGCCAATGTCGCCGTGATCGGCGCCCAGTGGGGTGACGAGGGCAAGGGCAAGATCGTCGACTGGCTCTCCGAGCGGGCCGACGTGGTGGTCCGCTTCCAGGGTGGCCACAATGCCGGCCACACGCTGGTGGTGGACGGCCAGACCTACAAGCTCTCGCTGCTGCCCTCGGGTGTGGTCCGCCAGAAGCTGTCGATCATCGGCAACGGCGTGGTGGTCGATCCTTGGGCGCTGCTCGCCGAGATTGATCGGCTGCGCGCGCAGGGCGTGGCCGTCCGCCCAGAGACGCTGCGCCTGGCCGAGAACGCGTCCCTGATCCTGCCGCTCCATGCCGAGCTTGACCAGGCGCGCGAGCAGGCGCGGGCCGCCTCCAATATCGGTGCCGGCAAGATCGGCACGACCGGCCGCGGCATCGGCCCAGCCTACGAGGATAAGGTCGCCAGACGGGCCATCCGGGTCTGCGACCTGACCGACCAGACGCTGCTGGAGGGCAAGGTCCACGACCTGCTCCTGCACCACAACGCGCTGCGCCGCGGCTTCGGCATCCCTGAGGTCGAGCCTGCCGACCTTCTGGCCTCGCTCACCAGCCTGGCACCCAAGCTCCTGCCGTTCTCCGAGCCGATCTGGCTGCGCCTGGCCGAGCTCAAGCGGGGCGGGCGGCGCATCCTGTTCGAGGGCGCTCAGGGTGCGATGCTCGACGTCGACCACGGCACCTATCCCTTCGTCACCTCGTCCAACACCATGGCCGGCATGGCTGCCACCGGTTCCGGGCTCGGGCCCGACGCGGTGGGCTACGTGCTGGGCATCTGCAAAGCCTACACCACCAGGGTCGGCTCCGGGCCGTTCCCGACCGAGCTGCACGACGAGATCGGCAAGCGCTTAGGCGAGCGCGGCCACGAGTTCGGCACGGTCACCGGCCGGCCCCGGCGCTGCGGCTGGTTCGACGCGGTGATGGTCCGCCAGGCGATCAAGGTCGGCGGCATCCACGGCCTGGCACTCACCAAGCTCGACGTGCTGGACGGGCTCGAAACCATCAAGATCTGCACCGCCTACAGCCTGAACGGTCAGATCCTCCACCACCTCCCGTCCAACCCGGCCGCCCAAGCCGCGGTGCAGCCGATCTTTGAGGAGATGGAAGGCTGGCAGGAGAGCACGGCGGGGGCGCGGCGCTTCGCCGACCTGCCGGCTGCGGCGATCAAGTACGTCAAGCGGCTGGAGGAGCTGGTCGAGGCGCCGGCCGCCCTGATCTCGACCAGCCCGGACCGCAACGACACGATCCTGGTGACCGACCCGTTCGCTGACTGACCGGAGCCGTCAGCCGTCCTTCAAGATCCGGATCAGCCGCCAGGCCCAGAAGCTGCCGGCGAGCAGCACCAATGCTGAGGCCGTGAGGGCGACACCCACGTCAAACAGATGGGCGAGCTCGCCCCACAGCCAGCTCCCGGCTGCCATCGAGCCGAAGGTGATGGTCTGGTAGATGGCGAGCTGGCGGGCCTCCAGGCCGGTGGCCGAGGCCCGCTGCACGGCGATGTTGAACGTGGAGAAGGACCCGAGCCAGGCGACGCCGGACAGCGCCAGGGCGACCGCCAGGACCAGGAGGTCTGCCGAGAACGCGATCAGCAGGGTACCCAGGACGAGCTGCAGGCCGAGCCAGGTGACCACGACCCCGCTGCCGAACCGCCGCCTTGCCGGGTGCACCAGGAAGGCGCCGCCCATGGCCCCGATGCCGAAGGCGCCCAGCAGCAGGCCGAAGGTCACCGCATCGCCGGCCAGCCGGTCGCGGGCGATCAGCGGCAGGAGCCCCTGGATGCTGGACGCGCACAGGCTGAACACCGCGCAATAGAGCAGCACGGCGCGGATCTTCTCGCTCTCCCTCGCAAAGCGGAGCCCGTCGCCCAGGGCGCGGCCCATCCGGCCGCGGACCGGCGTGCGCACGGGCGGCCGCCGCCACAGGGCCAGCACCAGCAGGAGCGGCAGGTAACAGAAGGCGTTGGTGAAAAAGGCCGCTTCCGCCCCGATCGAAGCCACCAGGAGGCCGCCGAGCGCCGGGCCCACCGTACGGGCCAGGTTGAAGCTGATCGCGTTCAACGTCACCGCCGCGGCCATGGCCGGGACCGGCACCGCCTCGCGTACGATGGTCTGGAAGGGCGAGTTGGCGAACGCGCTGCCCGCCCCCAGGAGGAAGGTGAAGGCCAGAAGCAGGACCGGACCGGTCAGGTCGAAAAAGGTGCAGATCCCTAAGAGGAAGGCTGCCAGCACCATGATGGTCTGGCCGAGCATGCAGACCCGGCGGCGGTCGCCGACATCGGCCAGCACGCCCGCCGGCAGGGCCAGGAGCAGGATCGGCAGGAGCAGGGCGGTCTGGACCAGCGCCACCCAATCGGCGGTGCCGACCAGCTCGGTCATCAGCCAGGCGGCTGCCACCGACTGGATCAACCAGCCGAAATTGCTGACCATGTTGCCGAGCCACAGGCGGCGGAACAGCGGCACCGCGAGCGGTGCGCCTAGTCCCTCCCCTGTGTTCTTGGTCATGCTCAGTGCCGCAGGCGCGTCGTCAGCAGGTCATGGGACGGCAGCCGCGCGCACGGGCCCAGCGCCGTCACGGCCGGGACCGGGTCATGGAACAGTCGCCGGGCGAGCCGGCGGATGTCGTCGAGCGTGACCGCGTCGATCCGGGCCAGGATCTCCTCGCGCGGGATCCGCCGACCGAAGGTGAGGAGCTGGCGCGCCACCTCCTCGCAGACTCCGGCGCAGTGCTCCAGGCTCATCAGCAACCCGGCCTTGGCCTGGGCCTTGGCGCGGACCAGCTCGGCCTCACCGATCCGGTCGGCCGAGCCCGCCAGCTCGTCGGTCAGCACCCGGGCCAGCTCGTCCAGGTCCCCTTCGCCGGTGCCGGCATAGACCCCGAACGTGCCGCTGTCCGGGAAGGCATTAACGAAGCTGAACACCGAATAGGCCAGCCCGCGCTTCTCGCGCACCTCCTGGAACAGGCGTGAGGACATCCCACCGCCCATGATCGCGGAGTAGAGGTTCAGCGTGTAGATGTCCGGGTCGTGGCAGGTCAGCGCCTCCACGCCCAGCACGAGATGGACCTGCTCCAGCTCGCGCTCCTCGCGCAGGTCGCCGCCCCGGTAGCTCCCCTTGACGAACGGCAGGGGCGGCCGGCGCTCGAGGTCGCCGAACCAGCGCTCGCCCAGCTCCACCAGCCGGTCGTGCTCGACCTTGCCGGCCGCGACCAGGATCATCTGCTCCGGGCCGTAATGATGCATGTGCTCCGCCAGGACCGACCGCGGCATCGATTCCACGATCTTGGGCGGGCCCAGGATCGAGCGGCCGAGCGGCTGGTCCGGATAGGCGGTCTCCTGCCACAGGTCGAACACGAGGTCGTCCGGCGTGTCCTCGACCTGGCCGATCTCCTCCAGCACGACTTTGCGCTCGCGCTCCAGCTCCGCCTCGTCGAGCGTCGAATGCTTGACGATGTCCGCCAGGATCTCGGTGGCGAGCGGCAGGTCCTCGCTCAGGATTCGGGCGTGGTAGGCGGTGTGCTCGCGCGAGGTGTAGGCGTTGAGCGATCCGCCGACATCCTCGACCGATTCGGCGATCTCCTTGGCCGAGCGGGTCTCCGTCCCCTTGAACGCCATGTGCTCCAGGAGGTGCGAGACGCCGTTCACCTCGGCCTGCTCGTGCCGCGTGCCGACATCGACCCAGACACCCACGGCGCTGGTGAGCAGGTGCGGCATTGGCTCGCTCGCGATGCGCATGCCGTTCGCGAGGCGGGTCAAACGGAAAGTCTCGGTCATGCCGTCTTTCGGATATGGTCCTGGATGATGCCGAGTTCGGCGGGCAGCACGTGGTAGCGCTCCTCGCGTTCGAAAAGGCCGGCCATGGACTCGGGCAGCACCGGACGGCGGCCGATCGCGGCTTCCACCGCGTCGGGGAACTTGGCGGGATGGGCGGTGGCGAGCGTCACCCGGGCGGCACCCTCTGGCAAAGCCGCCCGCGCTGCGGCCACGCCCACGGCGGTGTGCGGGTCGATGACGATGCCGGTATGGCGGTACACCCGGCGGATCGTCCCCTGCACCGCCGCCTCGTCGACCGCATGGCCGGTGATCAGGCCCTGCGCCTTTTTCAGGCGCTCCGGCTCCACCTCCAGTGCTCCTTCGGCCGCAAACCGTTCCATCTGCCGGACCAGCCGGGCTGGCTCGCGGTCCTCAAGCTCGAACAGGAGCCGCTCGAAATTGCTGGCGACCTGGATGTCCATGGATGGGCTCGTGGTCGGCATCACGTTGCCCTTGGCGTAGCGCCCGGTCAAAAGGAAGCGCGCCACGATGTCGTTGCTGTTGGTGGCCGCCACCAGGCCTGCCACCGGCAGGCCCATCGCCTTGGCGATGGTCCCGGCATAGACGTCGCCGAAATTGCCGGTCGGCACGGCGAACGCCACCGGCCGCGCGAGCCCGCCCAGCCGAAGCGTGGCGTGAACATAGTAGACTGCCTGGGCGGCCAGCCGGAACCAGTTGATCGAGTTGATCGCCGCCAGCCGGTGCGCCTCGCGGAAGGCTTGGTCGTTGAACATCCGCTTCACCAGCGCCTGGCAGTCGTCGAACGTGCCCTCCACGGCGATGTTGACGACGTTGTCCGCCAGCACCGTGGTCATCTGCCGGCGCTGCACCTCGGACACGCGGCCCTTGGGATGGAGGATGACGATCCGCATGTTGGCGCGGCCGGCACAGGCGGCGAGTGCCGCAGAGCCAGTATCCCCTGAGGTGGCGCCCACAATGGTGATGGTCTCGCCACGGCGCCGCAGCACGTGCTCGAACAGCCGGCCGAGCAGCTGCAGGGCGAAGTCCTTGAAGGCGAGGGTCGGCCCGTGGAACAGCTCGAGCAGCCAGTCGTCGTCGCCGATCTGGACCAGCGGTGCCGTGGCGGCATGGCTGAAGCCGGCATAGGTCTTCGCGACCATGACCCGGAACTCAGCTCGCCCGACCGTCCCTTCGACGAACGGCCACAGCACTGCCTCGGCCGTCTCGGCATAGGGTCGGCCGGTGAGCCCCGCGAACTGGTCCGGCGTCAGCTTCGGCATGGCGCTCGGCAGGAACAGGCCGCCATCCTCGGCAAGTCCCGCCAGGAGCACCTCCTCGAACGGGCGCACGCCGGCACCACCGCGCGTGCTGATATAGGCGACCATGCTGCGTTCCGATCCCGTGCTCGTCATCCGCCGCTGAGATAGCGTGCCTGGAGGTGGTCGAGGAAGGCTTGTGGCCCCAGCTCCTCCCCCGTCACCCGGCGCAGCAGTTCGTCATAGGTGTAGCGGCAGCCCTGCTCGTGGATGTTCCGCCGCAGCCAGGGCAGGATCTCGCGGAACGAGCCCTGGCCGAGCTGGTCATGGGCGTCCGGGATCTCCTGCAGCATCGCTCGGAACAACTGGGCCGCCATCAGGGCGCCCAGTGTGTAGCACGGGAAGTAGCCGAACGCGCCGACCGGCCAGTGGATGTCCTGCAGGCAGCCCTGGCGGTCGTCCGGCGGCACGATGCCGAGCAGCTCGCGCATGCCCTCGTTCCAGGCCTCCGGCAGGTCGGCCACCGCCAGCCTGCCTTCGATCATGGCCTTCTCCAGCCGCCAGCGCAGGACGATGTGCAGCGGGTAGGTGGTCTCGTCTGCATCGACCCGGATGAAGCCCTTGGCGACATGGTTCACCAGGAGGCCCAGGTTCGCCGCGGACAGTGCCGGGTCGTCCGCCCGGCCAAACGCGCTGCGCGCGCGCTCGGCGAGATAGGCCACGAAGGGCTGCGAGCGGCTGGCCTGCATCTCCATGAACAGCGACTGGCTCTCATGGACGATCATGCCGCGCGCGTCGCCCACCGGCTGGTGCCGCCAGGCTCGTGGCTGGCCCGCGGTGTAGAGGGCGTGGCCGGTCTCGTGCAGCACGCCCATCATCGCCTGGAGGAAGCTGTCCTCGGTGTAGCGGGTGGTGATGCGCACGTCGCCGGGAATGCCGCCGGAAAAAGGATGCGCGCTCTCGTCCAGCCGGCCCTCGTCGAAGTCGAACCCGATCGCTGCCATCAGTTCGACGGCCAGCGCCTTCTGCCGCTCGACCGGGAACGGTCCCTTGGGCTCCAGCGGCTGGCCCTGGCGCGCCAGGGCTGCGGTCGAGATCGCCGGCAGCTCGCGGCCCAGCCGATCGAAGATCGGCTCGATCGTGGCATCACGCAGACCTGCCTCGTAGAGGTCGAGCAGTGCGTCATAGGGCGACAGGCCCTGGGTGGCGGCCAGTGCCTGGGCCTGCTCGCGGACCAGGCGCACGACCTCCTCCAGCGACGGGCGCAGTAGGGCGAAGCTGCTGTTCGCTCGTGCGTCCCGCCAAATCATCTCGCAGGCCGTGGTCGCGCGCGCCATGGCTTCGACCAGCTCCGGCGGCGTGGCGGTGGCTTGGCCGTGGCGGCGGACCATCTCGGCGAGGTTGGCCCGCTGCCAGGC
>NZ_WUJP01000461.1 GCF_009806515.1 Geminicoccus flavidas
GTCCAGCTCCTCGTCTGCGGCCCTCGCCAGCAGATCCGGCAGGTCCGGTGCGGTCACCAGGTCATGGGCGAAGCGCTTGAGCACGGCGGTCTGCTCGCCCCTGCCCTCCGCACCGCCCCTGGGCATGACCACCGAGGCGTCCCAGGACAGGACGGCCAGCGCACCCTCGACGTTGGCGATTCGGGCGAAGCGGTCCTGGAGCTCAGCGTAGGCCTGCGGCACGGACGCCTCCGGGCAGATGATGGAATGATGCCGCGGCGGTGCTGCGCGCGCGCCAGAACAGGTCGGACACCAGGGCGAAGGTGAGCACGCCGGTCGCCTGGTGCAGCACCGCCTTCCAGATCGGCACTTCCAGCACGATCACTAGGGCGCCGAAGCCCACCTGGACCAGGACTAACACGGCGGTGACGAGGCTCTGCCGGCGCACCTCCTGCGGCACCCGGACGTCGCGCAGGCAGCCGGCCAGTAGGACCAGGAGCGCCACGGCGAAGGCGGCGGCCAGATAGCGATGGATCATGTGGATCACCTCGCCACCATCGCTCCAGTCCGGCACCAGCCCGCCATTGCAGGCAGGCCAAGTGTAGCAGGC
>NZ_WUJP01000462.1 GCF_009806515.1 Geminicoccus flavidas
GAGCGAGGCGCCCGACTTGGCGGTGATCGCGGCCGACATCATGGCGAGCAGCCCGGTCACCATCGCCGCCAGCGCGGTCGGCCGGATCCAGCCGGGTGCCGCCTGCGTCCCGGGCTCCCGCCGGCGGGCCGCGTCATGGATGCCCAGCACCACCACCAGCAGGATCAGGGCGTTGCCCAGGTGGAGCGCCACCGACCATGGGCTGTTGCGGTCGAGCACGGTCAGCCCGCCAAGGAGGCCCTGGACGACCAGCAGCAGCACCATGAGCATGACCGACGGGGCGAGGCGCGGGTGGACCTCGCGGTTGCGCCAGCCGAGCCAGGCCACCACCAGGGTGAGCGGCCCCAGAATCACGCCGCCCACCAGCCGGTGCACCCATTCCAGCATGATCTGGTAGTAGCCGTAGCCGATGTCCGGCACTTCATCGACCAGGGATGGCAGGGGCACCCAGTAGCCGTAGCAGGTGGGCCAGTCCGGGCAGGACAGGCCGCTATTGGTGGTGCGCACCACCCCTCCCAGCACGATCATCCCGAAGACGAGGACCGCGGTGAGGCCGGCGGTGCGGCGCAGCGCATTCATGGGGTTCGATCCGTCCGTTCCGACGAGAAGGCGAGGTAGACCAGCAGGAGGGCGAAGGCGAGGCCGTACCAGGTGATCACATAGCCCAGATGGTTGTTCGGCAGGTCGATCTTGGGCGGTGCCGCCTCAGGCGTGGCCCCGGGCGAGCCCGGGAGGAGCTGCAGCGCCACCGGCTCCAGCGGCCGGTCGAACCGCCCACCCAGCGCAGCCAGGTCCAGCCAGAACCAGCGCCCGCTGGCGGGGTCGTTGTCCGGCATGAACCAGGTCTGGCGCTCCTCACTGCGGTCCCGGACGATCGCATCCAGCTCGACCTGGCCCGCCGGCTCTGGCGGCGGTGCCGCCGCATCCGCGAGAAAGCCGCGGTCCACCAGCAGGGTGCGGCCATCCTCGATGGTGACAGCCCCCAGCAGGCGACCGCCGAGCTGCCCGTCCCGGTTCTCGACCCCGTAGTGGTCAGCCGGACCCGGCACGGTGACGAACCGGCCGACCGCCTGCGTCCGCTGCCAGGCGACGGCCGCCGGATCGTCCAGCGGCAGGTCGAGGAGCGGCACCGGCTCCGAGCTGGTGCGCGCCTCGATGGTCGCGATGAGGTCGGTCTTCCAGTGCATGCGCTGGACCTGCCAGGTGCCCAGGCCCAGGAGCAGGACGAGGGCGGGCAGGACGGCGAGGGTCGGCAGCAGGCGAGGCCGGAAGCGGCGCATGGGGATCGACGTCTCAGTGGCCCTGCTGGAAGTCGTCACGACGGTGACGGTATTGCAGGGCGATCAGGAGGGCCTTGGCCGGGCGCATGATCGCCAGAACCAGGAGGACGGTCAGCGGCAGCCAGACCAGCATGTGCAGCCAGACTGGCCACGCCCGGGCGAGCTCGGCGAACAGGCCGCCGAACACCACGATGCAGCCGACGAGCAGGACGATGAAGGCGACCGGCCCGTCGCCGCTGTCCTGGCCGGACAGGTCGTCCCCGCAGACTTCGCAGCGGGGCCGGATCGAGAGGAAGCCGTCGAACAGCCGCCCCTCGCCGCAGGCCAGGCAGCGACCGCGCAGCCCGGCAGTGAGCGGTGAAGCCGGTTGGCTCACCAAGTGGTGGTTGTGGCCCACGACAGGCTGCCGCCCCACCAGTAGATGGACACGAACAGGAACAGCCACACCACGTCGACGAAGTGCCAGTACCAGGCGGCCGCTTCCAGCCCGACATGCTTCTCCGGCGCGAACTGCAGGGCAGCGGCGCGAATCGCGCAGACCAGGAGGAACATGGTGCCGACGAACACGTGGAAGCCGTGGAAGCCGGTAGCCATGTAGAAGGTCGAGCCGAAAATGCCGGACTTGATCGTTAGGCCCTCATGGACCGCATGGAAATACTCGTAGACCTGGAAGCCCGTGAAGATGACGCCCAGCAGGACCGTCAGCCAGAGCGCCTGGGCGGCCGTCCGGTTGTCGCCTTCGCGCACGCAGTGATGCGCCCAGGTCACCGTGGTACCGGACAACAGCAGGATCAGCGTGTTCAGGAAGGGGATGTCGAACGCGGGGACCGGGTGGATGCCGGCCGGCGGCCAGCTTTGCGGGACCAGGTCCGGCGGATAGATGGCACCCCAGAAGAAGGCCCAGAAGAAGGCGAAGAAGAACAGCACCTCGGAGGTGATGAACAGGGCCATGCCGAGGCGCAGCCCGAAGTTCACCGTCTCGTTATGGTCGCCGCGCCGCGACTCCTTGATGACGTCCCGCCACCACCCGTACATGGTGTAGAGGATCGCCAGGACGGCCAGGCCCAGGAGCACCGGCCAGCCGGTCCAGGCGTGCATCCAGGCGACCATGCCGATGGCGAACAGCAGCCCGGAGAACGCGCCGATGAACGGCCAGGGGCTGGGGTCGACCAGATGATAAGGGTGGTTTGGCTTCTCGTGGTCGTGATGCGCCACGTCCGTGCTGGCCGCCATGCTCGCCTTCCTCGTTGAACCTACGACCGACCTAAGGGCTCAGCCCGCCGGCGGCGTCGGCGTTCCCGCCTCGGCCGGTTCGGCAGCCCTGGTCGAAAGCTTACGCGTCTCTTCCGCGTCCTTGAAGAACGTGTAGGACAGGGTGATCGACCGGATGTACTTCGCCTCCTCGTCCTCCAGCATGGCCGGATCGACGTAGAAGGAGACCGGCATGTCGACGCTCTGCCCGGGCTGCAGCACCTGCTCCTCGAAGCAGAAGCACTGGATCTTCGCGAAGTACGGGCCGGTCGCGAACGGCGTCACGTTGAACGTGGCCGTGCCCGCGATCGGCTGCGCGGTCCGGTTCTCCGCGGTGTAGAAGATCAGCTTCTCCTCGCCCAGCCGGACCTTGATCGAGCGCTGGGCCGGCTTGAACTGCCAGGGCATGTCCGCCGCGGTGTCGGCATTGAAGTAGACGGTGACCTCGACATCGCTGGCAGCACCAGGGGCCGTCTCAGCCTTCTGGGTCGTGCCACCATATCCCGTGACCTTGCAGAACAGGTCGTAGAGCGGCACCGCTGCCGCGGTGAGGCCAACCATGCCGCCGATTGCCGCGACACAGACCAGGGCTACGCGGGTGTTCGAGGCGCTCATGTCGGCACGTTCGAGGACATGCGGACCATGGTCAGGAAGTAGAACAGGACCACGAAGGCGACCAGCAGGGCCGCCACCACGTAGTTCTTGGTCCTGCGCCGGCGTTCCTGCTCGGGCGTCAGCTTCATCGGAATCGTCCCGGTCACGGCAGCACCGCCGGCGCGATCCGGTCGACGATCATCGCCACGAACACGGCGAACAGGTAGACGATCGAGAACCGGAACAGCCGCATGGCTGCCACATCGCTGCGGGTCTGCCGCAGGTTGAAAGCACGGCGGATGAACTCCGCCGACAGGCCGGCGGCCAGCAGACCGTAGATCCAGCCGAGTTGGCCAGTGAAGGCCGGCGCCAGCGTCACCGCGCCCAGGACCACCGTGTACCAGAAGATGTGGGCACGGGTGGTCTCGGCCCCGGCCACCACCGGCAGCATCGGCACGCCGACCTTGGCGTAGTCGCCGCTGCGGTAAAGGGCCAGCGCCCAGAAATGGGGCGGCGTCCACAGGAACACGATCAGGAACATCAGGATCGGCAGAATGCCCACTGACCCCGTGACCGCGGCCCAGGCCACCACCGGCGGCAGGGCGCCCGCGGCACCGCCGATCACGATGTTCTGCGGCGTGCGCCGCTTCAGGAACATCGTGTAGACGAACACGTAGAAGCCGATGGTGAAGGCCAGAAGGCCGGCCGCCAGCCAGTTCGTGGCCAGGCCCAGCACCATCACCGACAGGATCGAGAGCACCACGCCGAAGCCCAGCGCATCCTCGGGTGCGATCCGCCCGTTCGCGGTCGGCCGGTTGCGGGTACGCGCCATGCGCACGTCGATGTCGGCGTCGTACCAGTTGTTGATCGCCGCGGAAGCACCGGCACCGGCCAGGATCGCCAGCAGCGTGACGGCGGCCAGCAGGGGATGCAGGCCGCCCGGTGCCATGAACAGGCCGACCGCGCCCGTGAACACCACGAGCTGCATCACGTTCGGCTTCATCAGGGTCACGTAGTCACGCGCGGAGGAGGCGCTGGCCTCCTCCGACGTCGTCCCGGTCGCCCGCAGGCTCACCGCCATTCGATTGCGCTCCTAAGGCGTTGCGATCACTTGACCTGAGGCAGGTCGTGGAAGGTGTGGAACGGCGGCGGGGAGCTCAGCGTCCACTCGAGGGTCGTGGCGCCCTCGCCCCACGGGTTGTCCGCCGCCTTCTCTCCGCTCGTGAAGGTCTTGTAGAGGACGAACAGGAAGTACACGGCACTCGCGGCGGCGATATAGGCGCCGATCGAGGACACCAGGTTCCAGCCGGCGAACGCATCCGGATAGTCCGGGATGCGGCGCGGCATGCCCGCCAGACCAAGGAAGTGCATGGGGAAGAAGGTCAGGTTCACGCCGACGAAGGTCAGCCAGAAGTGAATCTTGCCCATGTGCTCCGGATACTGGCGACCCGACATCTTGCCGACCCAGTAGTAGAAGCCGGCGAAGATCCCGAACATGGCGCCCAGGCTCAGCACGTAATGGAAGTGCGCCACCACGTAGTAGGTGTCGTGCAGCTGCACGTCGATGCCGGCATTGGCTAGCACCACGCCGGTCACGCCGCCCACGGTGAACAAGAAGATGAAGCCGATCGCCCAGAGCATCGGCGTGGT
>NZ_WUJP01000463.1 GCF_009806515.1 Geminicoccus flavidas
GAAGCGGATCGAGCCGCCCCACATCGTCGCGATCCAGGAGAAGATCTTGATGCCGGTGGGCACGGCGATGATCATCGTCGCTGCCGTGAAATAGGCCTTCACGTTCACGCCGAGGCCGACGGTGAACATGTGGTGCGCCCACACGACGAAGCCGATCACGCCGATGGCGACCATCGCGTAGGCCATGCCGAGGTAGCCAAAGATCGGCTTCCTCGAGAAGGTCGACACGATGTGGCTGATGATGCCGAAGGCCGGCAGGATCATGATGTAGACTTCGGGATGGCCGAAGAACCAGAACAGATGCTGGTACAGGACCGGGTCACCGCCGCCGGCCGGATCGAAGAACGAGGTGCCGAAGTTGCGGTCGGTCAGCAGCATGGTGATGGCGCCGGCCAGCACCGGGACCGCGAGCAGCAGCAGGAACGCGGTGATCAGCATGCCCCAGGCGAACAGCGGCATCTTGTGGAGCGTCATGCCCGGCGCGCGCATGTTGAAGACGGTGGTGATGAAGTTCACTGCGCCCAGCAGCGACGACACACCGGCCAGGTGCAGCGAGAAGATCGCGAAATCCACCGCCATGCCCGGATGACCGATCAGCGAGGAGAGCGGCGGGTAGACCGTCCAGCCCGTCCCGGCACCGCCGACGAACAGGGAGGCGAACAACAGGAGGAAGGCCGGGACCAGCAGCCAGAAGCTGATGTTGTTCATGCGCGGAAACGCCATGTCCGGCGCCCCGATCATGATCGGCATCATCCAGTTGCCGAAGCCGCCGATCAGGGCCGGCATGACGAAGAAGAACACCATGACGAGGCCGTGGCCGGTCAACATCATGTTGTAGAAATGGTAGTTGCCGCCCAGGATCTGATCGCCCGGCGTCATCAGCTCGGCACGGATAACCATGGACATGAGCATGCCGACAATGCCGGCAAAGCCTGCGAACCACAGGTACATCGTGCCGATGTCCTTGTGGTTGGTGGAATAGACCCAGCGCCGCCAGCCGACGGGATGGCTGGCGGGATCCACATGGGCGTGGGTGGCTTCGTGCGCCATCGAACGTCTCTCCGGCCGGTCAGCGCTGCGGAGCCAGGGCCTGGGCGGCATCCGCCACCACCGCCCCGCCACCGGCCTGCGCGAATTGCTGCTTGGCCTCCTCGATCCAGGTGGCGAACTCTTCCTTCGTCACCGCCCTGATCGCGATCGGCATATAGGCGTGCAGGTCGCCGCACAGTTCCCTGCACTGGCCGTAATACATCCCGGGCTCCTCGATCCTGAGCCAGCGCTCGTTCAGCCGGCCCGGCACCGCGTCAGTGGTCCAGCCGAGCGAGGGAACGCCCCAGCTATGGATCACGTCGGCCGCGGTGATCTGCACCCGGACGACGGTGTCCACCGGCAGCACCACGACATTGTCGGTCGTGAGCAGCCGCGGGTCGCCCGGCTGGAGTTCCGCCTCCTGGACCATGTTGGCGTCGAAGCTGATGCCTTCATGATCTGGGTACTCGTACGACCAGTACCACTGGTGGCCCACCACCTTCAGCGTCATCTCGCTCTCGGGCACCACGTCCACATAGTAGAGCAGGCGAAACGAGGGGATCGCGATGATCACCAGGATCAGCACCGGCACGGCGGTCCAGACGATCTCCAGGATCGTGTGGTGCGAGCGGCGCGACGGCGTCGGGTTGCTGCTCTCGCGGAAGCGCCAGCACGTGTAGACGAGCAGCGCCAGCACGAAGATCGTGATCGCGGTGATCACGACCAGGAGCAGGTTGTGGAACGCGTGCATCCGGTCTTCCACGGGCGACGCGGCGGGCTGCAGGTTCATCTGCCAAGGCTCGGGTTGCGCCGCATAAGCGGCGAACATCCCTCCGGCGAGCAGGATGACCACCGCCATCGCCAGCACCGGTAGCGCGCGCAATCGCATCGACACCGCTTCCTTCTTTGCCTCGCTCATCGCCCGACTTGCGGCCCCGAATCCCCGGACACCAGATCCCCGGACGAACGACATCCTTCCCGGGAGATGCGCGACCTCCCGGCTCGCAGCGACCATATGGACGAGCCCCAGCAGGCCGCGAGTGACAGATTGCCGCAAGTTTTTGGTTCTCCGAGGGTTATTCGTCCGTTTGCAGAGATTCGACGCTGAGCGGGGCCTGGAAACGGCGCAGCATGACGCTGGCCGCCAGAGCCGCCAGCGCCGCGGTTTCCGCACGCAGCACCGTGGGCGCCAGACGGCCCCGCACGACATCGGGAAGGCCGGCTAGCACCGCATCGTCCTCCGGAGCAAGCCCGCCCTCGGGCCCGATCAGAAGATCGGCGCCATCCGGCTCCCTGCCCAGCAGGTCCAGGGCGCTGGCTTCGGCCAGGGGATCCAGCACCAGGAGCGGCCGGCCCGGCCGGCGCAACGGCCCGATTCCCGCCAGCGGCGTTTCCCCATGGATCACCGGCACGTCCAGCCGTCCGCACTGCTCGGCCGCCTCGACCGCGATCGCGTGGAGGCGCTCGAGGCGGCCCAAGGGGTGGGCGATCCGCTGGCTGCGCACCGGCACGATCGCCGCCACGTCGAGCTCCGTGGCCTTCTCGACCAGCCATTCCAGCCTCGGCCGGCGGATGACCGCCTGGAACAGCACCGGTGCCGCGCTGCGCTCCGGCAGGTCCCGGAGCTTGTCCAGCACCGCGACCGCTGCGCTGCGCTTGCCCAGGGCCGTGATCCTGCCGGCAAAGCCGCCGCTCTGCCCGTC
>NZ_WUJP01000464.1 GCF_009806515.1 Geminicoccus flavidas
GAACAGCTCGAGCGGATCGCCTTCGGTCCGCCGCATCACCCGGGCCAGATAATGCGCCCGCGCCTCGTCCAGGTCGAGCTGCGCTCCGGTCCGCAACGGGCCCGGCACGAACAGCCGGATCGTGCTCAAGC
Organism: Geminicoccus flavidas; assembly: GCF_009806515.1. Classification (GTDB taxonomy): domain Bacteria; phylum Pseudomonadota; class Alphaproteobacteria; order Geminicoccales; family Geminicoccaceae; genus Geminicoccus; species Geminicoccus flavidus. The sequence continues at coordinate 132 of NZ_WUJP01000464.1, forward strand.
CGGATCCCTCCATCTCGCTCGGTTGGGCGTCGCCTTCCCCACCACGGCCGGCAGGGGCGGCTTCGCGCGGGCCTTGTGTGCCGCTAAAAGGCCGGCATGTCGAACCTGCCGTCCGCTTCCGTCGCCGATCGCCAGCACCACTGGACCGACCGGCTGCCGGCCTCCCTCCGCCCCTATGCGACCCTCGCCCGCTGGGACCGGCCGATCGGGACCTGGCTGCTGCTGCTGCCCTGCTGGATGGGCCTGGCGCTGGCGCCGGGCCTGCCCGACCCGGTCCTGCTGGCGGCCTTCGCCATCGGCGCCGTCGCCATGCGCGGGGCGGGCTGCACGGTCAACGACATGGCCGACCGGGAGTTCGACGCCCGGGTGGAGCGGACCCGGGCCCGGCCGCTGGCATCGGGTGCCCTGTCCATGCGCCAGGCGGCCCTGTTCACGGCGGTGCAGACCCTGGTGGGCGGCCTCGTCCTCCTGGTCCTGCCGGCTCCGGCGGCGCTGACCGCCCTCCTGGCCCTGCCGTTGGTGGTGATCTACCCGTTCATGAAGCGGATCACCTGGTGGCCGCAGGCCTTTCTCGGCATCACCTTCAACTGGGGTGTGCTGGTGGGCGGCGTGGCAGCGGGCGCGCCGGCACCGGCGATCCTGCTGCTCTATGCCGGCTCCATCGCCTGGACGATCGGCTACGACACGATCTACGCCCACCAGGACAAGGCGGACGACGCGCTGATCGGGGTCCGCTCCACGGCCCGGCTGTTCGGCGCGCAGACCCACCGCTGGCTTTTCCTCTTCTACGCCACCACCATATTGGGCTGGGCAGCAGGGGGCTGGCTGGCGGGCAAGGGCCCGATCTTCGCGGGCACCCTCCTGCTCATCGCCGTGTACCTGCTCCACGAGGCCAGAACCGTGCCGATCGACGACCCGGCGGCTTGCCTGCGCGCCTTCCGCCGCCACCGCTTTGTCGGCCTGGCCCTGTTCCTTGGCATGGTGCTGGACGGCTGGGTGGTGCTGCCTTGAGGTTCGGCGGCTCGATCTTCACCGCGATCGGCGACGAGCTGGACGGGCTGCGCCGCGGCCTGACCGACCTCGCCACCGGCATGGTGCGCGACCGCACCCGGTTCGCCATCACCGGGCTGCGCCGCAGCGGCAAGACCGTGCTCACGACCTGCCTGGCCCATCACCTGCTGGAGCCGTCCGGCCTGCCATTCCTGTCGGTAGTGGCCGAGAACCGGCTGGACGCGACCAGGCTCGTGCCGCTGCGCGACCTGCCGCCCTTTCCTCTGGAGGAGGCGGTGGCCGGGCTGGCGCGCGAGACGCCGACTTGGCCGCAGCCGACCGACCGGCTGAGCGGGCTCGCCATTGAGATCCTCTATCGCACCGGGCACAGGCTCGGCCGGCTGATCGACCCGACCCGCCGGCACTTCATCGAAATCGTCGACTACCCGGGCGAGTGGCTCCTGGACCTGCCGCTGCTGGAGCACGACTTCCGCACCTTCTCAGCGCACGCCCTGGCGCTGGCGGAGCGGCCGATCCGCCAGCCGGCGGCGGCGGAATGGCAGGAGCTCCTGAAGGGGGTGGATCCGCAGGCACCGGGCAACCCGGCGCTGGAGGCCCGGCTAGCTGAGGCCTATCGCGCCTATCTCCATGCCTGCCAAGAGGAGCTCGGCCTGTCCTTCATCCAGCCGGGCCGGTTCGTCGACCGCAGCAAGATCGCTGACGAGGAGCTGATCAGGTTCTGCCCGCTGCCGCTTTCCTCAGCACCCCTGCCCTATGACTCGCTGGGTGCCCGGTTCGAGCGCCGGTTCGAGCGCTACCGGGACGAGCTGGTCAAGCCGTTCTACCGGGATAATTTCTCCCGCTTCGACCGGCAGATCGTGCTGGTCGACCTGCTCACCGCGCTCAATCGCGGCCCAGACCATTTCGAGGACGTGCAGGAATCGCTTGCGACCGTGGTACGCTCGTTCCGTTACGGCAGCGGCAGCATCCTGACCAACTGGCTGACCCCGAAGATCGACCGGCTGGTGTTCGCCGCCACCAAGGCGGACCATATCGCCCCCTCGCAACATGCCGCGATGAAGCAGCTCCTGGAGATCATGATTGCCCCCTCCTCCCGCCACACTCGCTTTGCCGGCGCACCTCACGAGGTGCTGGCCGTGGCGGCCTTGCGCTCCACCGACGTGGTGCGCACCGAGCTGCACGGTCAGGTCCTGTCCTGCCTGAAGGGCCGGCTGGTCGAGACCGGCCAGGAGACCGTGCTGTTCCCGGGCGAGCTGCCGCCCGACCTGCCCGAACCCCATGACTGGACGTCCGGCCGGTTCCGCTTCCGCGACTTCGCGCCACGCCGCCTGCCGCGCGGCCGCAACGGGGCGGCCAGCCACATCCGGCTCGATCAGCTCCTGGAAGCCGCGGTCGGAGACCGGTTGACATGAGCCCCAAGGAACCGATCCCGCCGTTCGAGCTCAGCCCCGACGATCCACGGATCGGCGCGGTCGAGCCGCCGCCGGGTGCCCGTCCGGCCGGCGAGGAGCTGGATCCCGCGCTGCCGGTCGCCGCAGACACCGCCGAGCTGATCCCGGCCCCGCCGGTGGGCCGGCGCCAGCGCGGCATCGGCTTTTGGCTCAAGCTGTCGCTGGCGCTGCTGGTGGTGACGGTGCTGGTCGGCCAGTTCGTCCTGTGGGTGCGGGACCTGATGGACGCCTCGCCCTGGCTGGCCGGCCCGCTGGGCATCCTGTCGATCGTCGCCGTGGGCAGCGGCACCGTGCTCGCCTGGCGGGGGATGCAGCGCTGGCGGTCGCTGGACCAGCGCGCCGAGATCCGCGCCGAGATCGAGCGGCTGGCGGGCTCCGAGCTACATGGCAGTGCTGCTAGGCGCCTGGAGGAGATCTCGGCGCTGATCCGGCCGGTTCCGGGCGTGCCGCAGGCGCTGGCGCGCTACGAGCGGCAGGCTTCCGATGCCCTGGCGGACGGGGAGCGCATTGAGCTCTACGAGCGGATGGTGCTGAACGAGTTGGACGAGCAGGCCGTGCGCATCGTCGGCATGGGGGCCCGGGACATCGCCGTGCTCACCGCGGTCACACCCACCGGCCTGCTCGATGCGCTGGTGGTGCTCACCCGGACGTTCGCGATGCTGCAGCGGCTGGCCGGCCTTTATGGCGTGCCGCCGGGCCGGCTCACCGTGCTGCGCCTCCTGCGGCTGAGCTTCCGCAATGCCGCACTGGCCGGGGCGGCGGACGTGCTGGCCCATGCCACCACCGAGCATCTCGGGGCGTCGTTCATGAGCATCCTGTCGGCCAAGGCCGGCCAGGGTGCGGGCAATGCCCTGCTGGCCGGCAGGCTGGGCCTGCAGGCGATCCGGCTGCTGCGGCCCCTGCCGTTCGTGACCAAGCGGCCGCCCCGCCTGATCGACCTGCGCGGCATGCTGGGCTTCGACCCGGCCATGCCGTTCGACCTCAAGCTGCCCGGCAGCCGGGCCGGCACGCCGGATCGTCAGGCCGAGAGGCGCTGAGTGATCCGCCGGGTCAGCCGACCCAGCATCAGGCCGATCCGCTCGGCCAGTGATGGCTTCGGCGGCGGCGGTGGCGCCTTCGGCACCACATACCCAGTGTCCCCGTCGATCACCGTGCCGTCATCCATGCCGAAGCGGCTGCCGCCGGCCTCGCGGGCCTCCGGGTCGAGCCGCCGCGCCAGCCCCTTGACCATGTCGCCCATGCGGATGAGTCGCGGCAGGAACAGGAGCGCCACCACGCCCATCACCAGCATGACCTTCCAGGCACTCAGACCCAAGACCTTCTCCCCAGCACCCGTCCGGCAGGCCGCCCTGGCGGCCGGACCGGTCCGCATGAACCCCTCCGGCACAGCGTAGCCGATCGTCGCTGGTGATGGACAGCCCCTTGCGCGATGGCCGTGCTCCGGTGCTTTTCCACCTGCGCCGGCAGTGACCTGGCGACTTCCGGCAATCCACATGACAGGTTGATGATGGAAAGCGATCTCTCGCTGCTTCAGGCCGCGCTCTTGGGCCTGGTCGAAGGTCTCACCGAGTTCCTGCCCGTATCCTCGACCGGTCATTTGCTGCTAGCCGGCTGGTTGATGGGCGTGGACGAGCGGTTCGTCGACCTGTTCGTGGTGCCGGTCCAGTTCGGCGCGATCCTGGCAGTGCTGAGCCTCTATGTGACCCGGCTGTGGGCCATCCTGCGCGATGCACCGCACTCTCCAGCGGCCCGGCGGTTCATCCTGGCGATGGCATTGGGCTTCCTGCCGGCGGCGCTCATTGGCTTAGCCCTGCACGGCCAGATCAAGAGCCTGTTCGCCCATGTGATCATCGTGCCGATCAACCTGATCCTGGGCGGCATCCTGATCCTCGTGATCGAGCGCTTCCACCCGCCCGCGGAGATCCACCGCGCGGAGGCGATGACGCCGCTGCGCGCCCTGCTGGTCGGGTTCTGCCAGGCGCTGGCGATGATCCCAGGCGTGTCGCGCTCCGGTGCCACGATCATGGGCGCGCTCGTGATGGGGGTGGACCGGCGGGCCGCCGCCGAGTTCAGCTTCTTCCTGGCCATGCCGACCATGCTCGCCGCCGCCTCCTACGACCTGTGGAAGCAGCGTCACGTCATTACCTTGGATGATGCCGGCCTGATCCTGGTCGGCTTCGTGTGCGCCTTCATCAGCGCGGTGCTGGTGGTCAAGGCGCTGCTGGCCTTCCTGGCACGCAACACCTTCCGGATCTTCGGCTGGTACCGGATCGCGATCGGCCTGGTG
>NZ_WUJP01000465.1 GCF_009806515.1 Geminicoccus flavidas
ATGCTCGCCGTGATCATGACGGTGGCGTAAGCCCGTGCACGTTCTTTCGGCAACGCTCGGATCGCCTATCCGCTCCCGCCTACTTCTTAGGCAGGCATTGGCTTCTGATCATTGCCTGTGCCGCGGCCACGAGCTTCGGCACGCTTCTTGAAAGATCCTCTCTGGCTCGGGCGAGGATGCGACGTTTTCCGCATCCCGGCCTGGAACACGAGAACGAAGATACGCCGCTCCCTCCGGTCCGACGGTCGGGCGGCGTCTCGATAGAGGATCATCGATGAGTCGCCGATCTGCCTTGCTCACCATTCTGCCGGCGATCCTCCTGGCTAGCGTGCCGGCGCTCGCCCAGGAAGCAGCACCGGCAGCCGAAGCCGTCGCGGAAGCGGTCGAGGTATCGCCGATCGACAGTGGCGACACGGCCTGGATGCTGATTTCCACGGCACTCGTGCTGCTGATGGTCATCCCGGGCGTCGCACTGTTCTATGGCGGCATGGTCCGCCAGATGAACGTGCTGGCCACGGTGATGCAGACCTTCGCCACCACCTGCCTGCTCGGCGTGATCTGGATGGTCGCGGGCTACTCGCTCGCGTTCGGCGAGGGCAACGCGTTCTTCGGCGACCTGTCGCGGGTCTTCCTGGCCGGAGTCGAACTGGACACGCCCGCGGGCACCATCCCGGAATCGGTGTTCATCT
>NZ_WUJP01000466.1 GCF_009806515.1 Geminicoccus flavidas
CCTTCCAGATGACGTTCTTCATCATCACCGCTGCCCTGATCGCCGGCGCGTTCGCGGACCGGATGAAGTTCTCGGCGATGCTCTGGTTCTTCGGCCTGTGGTCGCTCATCGTCTACGCCCCGGTCTGCCACATGGTCTGGGCCGCCAACGGCTACATGTTCGGCGACGGCGTGCTCGACTTCGCGGGCGGCACGGTGGTGCACATCAACGCCGGCATCGCGGGCCTGGTCGCGGCCATCGTGATCGGCAAGCGCATGGGCTATCCGAACACGCCGCTGCCGCCGCACAACCTGGTGCTGAGCGTCATCGGCGCCGGCCTGCTCTGGGTCGGCTGGTTCGGCTTCAACGCCGGCTCCGCGGCGGCCGCCAACGGCCGGGCCGGCATGGCGATGCTGGTGACCCTGATCGCGCCTGCGGCCGCCGGCCTGTCCTGGATGTTCATCGAGTGGGGCGCGAAGGGCAAGCCGTCGGTCCTGGGTCTAATTTCCGGCGTGGTCGGCGGCCTGGTCGCCATCACGCCCGCCGCTGGCTTCGTCGGCCCCGGTGGCGCCTTGATCATCGGCCTCGTCGCGGGTGCCGTGTGCTTCTGGGCATCGACCAGCCTGAAGCACATGCTGGGCTATGATGACAGCCTGGACTGCTTCGGCGTCCATGGCGTGGGCGGCATCGTCGGCGCGGTCCTGACCGGCGTGTTCGCGGTGGAGGCGATCGGCGGCACGCCCGGCCTGCTGGAGGGCAACGGCGCGCAGCTCTGGATCCAGATCAAGAGCGTGCTGATCACCATCGTCTACTGCGCGGTCCTAACCTTCGTGATCCTGAAGCTGGTCGACCTGGTGATTGGCCTGCGGGTGGACCGGGAAGTGGAGCGCGAGGGGCTGGACCTGGCCCTGCATGGCGAGGCTGTGCGCTAAGCCGCCGCTGACCGACACCGCTCGAACAGGAGGGCCGCCGGGCAGCCGGCGGCCCATTCCTGCCTTTGCCCCTGCCGTTTCAGCACGCCGGCCTTTCCATTGCCCCAGGCGGCGCCAACATCACCGGCACGCCGCAAGGAGAACCGGCTTGGACGATTCGCCAGGACCAGGACCAGTACCGGGAGAAGTCGCGGACGGCCTGCTGGAGCAGCGTGCCAGGCGTGCCACTGGCCTGGCCGAACGTGCCGCCAGGGTCGTGAAGGCCATGCTGGAGCGCCACGCCGCCGAGCGGCTGTCGGTGCCCGATCCGGAGGTGGTCGGCGACGCCTTCGCCGAGCTCGGCCGATCACTGCTCCAGGATCCCGAGCGGCTGGCGCAGGCGCAGATGCGGCTCTGGCTGGACCATGGCCGCCTGTGGAATGCCCAGTTGCTGAAGCTCCTGGGTGGCGAGGCGCCGGTCGTGGCCGCACCGGCACCGGGCGACCGGCGCTTCAGGGATCAGGTGTGGACGGAGGCGCCCGTCTATGACTGGCTGAAGCAGTCCTATCTCGTGAATGCCGGCTGGTTGCGGGACATGGTGGCCGAGGCGCCCGGCCTCTCACCCGCCAGCCGCGCCAGGATCGAGTTCT
>NZ_WUJP01000467.1 GCF_009806515.1 Geminicoccus flavidas
ACACCCGCCAGCTGATCGACGCCTGCGCGCCCACCAACTTCGCCTTCACCAACCCGGCGGTCCTGGCGCGGGCCGCCGAGACCGGCGGCGAGAGCCTGCTGGACGGGCTGGAGCACTTGCTGGAGGACATGGAACGCTCGCAGGGCGAGTTCGCCCCGGCCATGGCCCCGCGCGACGCGTTCCAGCTGGGCCGGGACATCGCCACCAGCAAGGGCAGCGTGATCTTCCGCAACGAGCTGATCGAGCTGATCCAGTACGCGCCGGCAACACCCACCGTCGCCCGGCGCCCGCTCCTGATCGTGCCGCCCTGGATCAACAAGTTCTACATCCTGGATCTGCGGCCGGACAACAGCTTCATCCGCTGGGCAGTGGGCCAGGGCCTGACCGTGTTCCTGATCTCCTGGGTGAACCCGGACGCCAGGCTCGCTGCTAAGACGTTCGAGGACTATCTGCGCGAGGGCCCGCTGGCGGCGATGGAGGCGATCGAGCGGCAGACCGGCGAACGGACGATCAACATCATCGGCTACTGCCTGGGCGGCACGCTCACGGCCTGCCTCCTGGCCCATCTGGCCGCGTCCGGCCAGGCGGAGCGGATCGCGTCCGCCACGCTGTTCACCTGCCTTACCGACTTCTCCGATCCGGGCGAGGTCAGCGTCTTCATCGACGCGCCCCAGATCGCCAAGCTCGAGCAGCACATGGAGCGCACCGGCTTCCTGGAGGCCGGCTACATGGCCAAGGTGTTCGCCATGCTGCGGGCCAACGACCTGATCTGGGCGTTC